>CANSQW010000018.1 GCA_947649215.1 uncultured bacterium
ATTCCGAGGTGCGGCTCTGCTTCCTCCATGCGCTTGCCACTGTTTTACCTGGTCAGCATTTTCCATCGACGCGATCCAAGGCGGAAATTCGGGTTTTTTGCCAGCTTTGCCTCGGAATTTCGAAGCAAATGGCCAGAAACGCTCAAATTGCGTGCAAGGCGCGGCCGCCTTCACGCGCTTGCGACGGTGGAATTGGGGGGGGAGTGCAGCCCGCCGCGCCCTCGTAGGGCGTGTGGCTGGGCCGCGCCGGGAAGCGGGCGACGCACCGGAAGGCGGCCGGCGGCCAGCGGCTTCCAGCAGCGGGGCAAGCCTGTCAGCGACGGCGACGGCGGCGACTCGACGCTGGCCGTCCAGCTCGGGGGATAGCCGGGGGCCAAGCGAAGAGCGGCCCTCCTCGCCTTCGAGGTGCGGAGGAAGGGCGACAGATCCTAGAGGCAGATCATGACGAGACCGAGCGCAAGGCCGGCCATGATGGCGAAGGCCGGGGCCTTCGAGCGATAGATGAGGTAGGCCTCGGGCAGGATCTCGCCGAACACCACGTAGAGCATGGCGCCCGATGCGAAGCCGAGCGACAGGCACAGCCCGAGCGGCCCGATGTCGCCCAGCCAGAAGCCGAGCCACGCGCCCAGCAGGGTGGGCACGCCGCAGGCGGCCGTGAGCAGCGTGGCGCGTACTCGGCCCATGCCGCCGCTGATGAGCGGCACGGCGACGGCCATGCCCTCGGGGATGTTGTGCAGGCCGATGAGCACGGCCATCACCATGCCGGTGCCGAGCATAAGGTTGTCCGAGATGGCGAAGCTGGCGCCGATGGTCATGCCCTCGGGGATGTTGTGCAGCGCGATGGCGCAGGCCATGACGACACCAGCCACCACCAGCGATGCGCGCGAGTCGTTGTTGCGCTTGTGCTCGTTGAAGTGGTCGGCGTGGATGAGCTCGTCGATGTCGTCATGGGTGGCGGGGTGGTCGGCGTCGGCCACGTGGGGCACCTCGTGGCGCGTGCGCCGGTCGATGACGTAGTTGAGTCCGTAGACGACCGCCACGCCGACGGCCACGGCCGCCACGGCGATGAACACGCCGTGCTCGTGGACCTCCTGGGCTGCCTCCACCGCCTCGGCAAGCAGGTCGAAGCACACCATGGCGGTCATCACGCCGCCTGCGAAGGCCAGAAGCAGGCTGACCGTGCGGTTCGACTCGCTCTTGAACAGCGCGCCGACCAGGCCGCCTAGTCCCGTCCCACCGGCGCCGGCCAGCAAGGTGACGAGGGTTATGAACAGAAACGGATCCATCGATTCCATGGCGCGATCCAGCCTTCCGGAGAGGGTGGGGACGAAAGTTACCCGAATATAATAATGATGAAACCCCTCGACGATGCCAGGAAAGGCGATTCTTCGGTGAGCGTAAGCCAAGGATAACTTTCGACGCGTCATCCCGTGCTGCCCAGGGGAGGGGGTTCGGGCCCGCTTGCGCTGCTGCTTCGCCCGCGCTGGCTCCGCTCGTCGCTCGTGGGCGCGGCGCGGTCGGTGGCACGGTGGTCAACTCGGACGCTTTGCCCGCTTTAGCTGGGAATTTTCGTCAGCTTTGCCTGGTTTTCGTTGACTTTGCCCGAGGCGCGTATATACAATGCAAAAGTTCGCTTTCAAAAGCCCCGTAACGGCAGTGCGAGTTCGGAAGCGCGCAAGGAGGGAGTCCAGGCCCACACCGCGTGCGTTGGCGTAGGAAACCAGCACCCGAGGTCAGCTGCACTTTTGAAAACAAACACCCCTGCAAGGCGGGCTCCGCTGCGGAGGGATCGGGCGCGGCCTTATGGCTACGCGCGACCCCGTGGATCGGAGGCTTCAGCCGCCCGGCAGGACCTGCAAGCTAATTGGAGGAACGTAAGTGAAGACGTATCATGCAAAGCCCGGCGAGGTCGAGCGCGAGTGGGTGCTGATCGACGCCACTGACCAGGTGCTCGGTCGCGTGGCCACCAAGGCCGCTCAGATCCTCAAGGGCAAGCACAAGCCGCAGTACACCCCCCATGTGGACACCGGTGACTTCGTGATCATCATCAACGCGGACAAGATTCGCGTGACGGGCACGAAGGCCGCGTCCAAGAGCTACTACCGCCACAGTGGTTTCCCCGGCGGGCTGAAGTCCGAGACCTTCACCGAGGCCATGGCCAAGCATCCGGAGCGCGTGATCGAGCATGCCGTCAAGGGCATGCTGCCGAAGAACACGCTCGGTCGCGCCATGGGCAAGAAGCTCAAGGTCTACACCGGTGCGGAGCACCCGCACATGGCTCAGCAGCCCCGCAAGATTGAGATGGAGGGTTAATCATGGCAGGTGAAGCTCTGTACTACGGCACCGGCCGTCGCAAGAACGCCGTCGCCCGCGTGCGCCTGGTTCCCGGCACCGGCAAGGTGACCGTCAACGGCCGCGATGGCGAGGAGTACTTCGGCCGTGAGGCTCTGCTCAACTACGCGAAGACCCCGTTCAAGGTGACTGACACCCAGGGCCACTTCGACGTGATCGCCAACATCACCGGTGGCGGCGTGTCCGGCCAGGCCGGCGCCCTGCGCCACGGCATCTCCCGCGCCCTGCTGGCGGCTGGCGACTACCGCGCCGAGCTGAAGAAGGCTGGCTTCCTGACGCGTGACGCCCGTATGGTGGAGCGCAAGAAGTACGGCCTGAAGAAGGCTCGCAAGCGCCCGCAGTTCTCCAAGCGCTAGTTTTTCGCGCACGCTGCGTTGGGAGAGGACCTGCTCGGAAGAGCAGGTCCTCTTTTTTTGTCGAAGGTGTTAAACGATTAACAGCATGAGGGGGTTTTGGTGCTGACTGAGTTAAAAATCGCTCGATTTTTAACTCAGTAAGGGGGAATTCAGAGCGAAGGTGTTAAGCGGTTAACTCATTCGCCGGGTCAGACGAGGGGAGCGGGATCTCATCGGCGAGCGCTTCAAGGCGCTCCCGATCGAGGGCGTAGTGCGTCTTTCTCCCCACCTTGAACGCCTCGACAAGCCCCAGTTCCTTCAGAGGCTCAAGGCGCTTGTACAGCGTTTGACGGGAGATTCCGACCGCGCGGGCCATGTTGATGCCGCTGATGCCCTCGAACGAGAACAGCGTGGCGGTGGCCAGCACCTCGGCAACGTCGCGGCTCTCCGGCGGCACAAGGCGGTCGGTCGCGGCCACGCACTGCTCGAAGGCGTGCCGCCTCTCGATGAGGGAGTCGCGGAGATTGCGCATGGCCTGCACGATGATCTCGCAGAAGGAGACGACGAAGGGAGTCAGGTCGCCGCGGTTGAGCGCGTGCTCGCAGGTGGTGAATGCCTTGTAGTACTTGTTGATGTCGTTCTTGACGGCAAAAGAGAGGCCAAGCCCGACGAGGGGCTCGTACTCCTGGGCGATGAGATAGCTGCTGATGAAGCGGTTGGTGCGGCCGTTGCCATCGTAGAAGGGATGAATGTAGCCGAAGAGGAAGTGGAACAGCGCCACGCGGACGAGAAGCTCGACGCCCGTATCGTTGAGCAGGCGCAGGGCGTTGTCGAGCTCCTCGATGATGCGGCTTTCGGGCTCCAGGCCGTCATGGATGGGGATGCCAGCCTGGTCGACGACGTGGACGACGCCCTGGCGAAAGTAGCGCCCATCGGGCACGTTGCCGGGATCCGCTGCCTCCACCTCGGCGAGAACGAGGTCGTCGTAGATGGCGCGGATGTCAGGGCAGGTTTCGGTGGCGATGTGGGGGCGGCTCTCAAGCAGGGCGTACTTCTGCACGATGCCGAGGAAGCGGCCGTTGCGGTCGTTCTCGCGCAGGCGCTCGAGCACCTCGCCGATCTCTCGCCGGGTGGAGCGGACGCCCTCTATCTCGTTGGTGAGCACGATCTCGTCGATGAGGCAGCTATCGCGGTAGCTCTCAAGGGCGCGGCCGGGCAGGGACAGCTCGAGCTTGAGAATCTCCTTGTCGAGCCGGGCGGCCTCCAGCATGGCCTCGTAGATCTCGGGAGCCATGAAGACGAAGGCGGGCGCGCCGGAGACCGTCGTGTCGAGATGCAGCGTGCGCGGGTCGTTGAAGCGGCTCTCGTAGGCGCTGTCGGCATCGGCCGCCGGGTCGTGGAAGAGCTTGCGAAGGTCGCGGTAGGTCATAGCATCGCTTTCCCATTGAGTTAAATTTCGAGGATATTTTAACTCAATAAGGGCGGTAGGCTAATGACTGAGTTAAAAATCGCCCGATTTTTAACTCAGTCAGGGGGAATTCAGGGCGAAGGTGTTAAGCGGTTGACTCAATTGAGCGAGAGGGCTTGGGCTTGGAGGGCCTCGGGAGTGTCGGGGTGGTGGGTGGCGATGATGAGGGTGCGCGAGCCGAGGGCCTGGAGAGTGAGGCGAGCGGCGGTTTCCCGAGAGGCCTCGTCGAGGTTGGCGAAGGGCTCGTCGAGGATGACGAGGGAAGCGTCGCGGGCCAGTGCTCGGGCCAGTTCGATGCGGCGGCGCTGACCGCCGGAGAGCTGGGCGACGGGACGGTCGAGGAGGTCGGGCGCGTCGGGGATGAGCGCGGCGGCCAGGCGCGCGGCGCGGGCGCGTTCGCCGCAGTCGCGGGCAGCGAGGGCCAGGTTCTCGCGACCAGTGAGCTCCTCGATGAGGCGCGACTCCTGGAACACCATGCTCACGCTGGCCGGCTGTATCTGGACGGTGCCCGCATCGGGCTGCTCAAGTCCTGCCACCAGGCGCAGGAGCGTGGTCTTGCCGGCGCCTGAGGGCGCCATGGCGCAGAGGCGGCCGCCGGGCTCCACGTCGAGCGAGAGGCCGTCCAGCACGTAGTGGTCGCCGAAGGACTTGGCGACGCCGCACAGCCGCACGCGGGCGCCGGGGACGGAGACGGGGGCGTCGGGCGCGGTGGTTGCCGGGCGCTCGCGCAGGAGAAGGTGGGGAAGGCGCGCGAGGGCGTCGATGAGCGCCACGACCGCCTTCTCGCAGAGCCAGCCCAGGGCTATCACCACCACCGTCCAGGCGATGATGTCGGCGGTGTCAAGCGAGAGCTTCGCCAGGTAGATGTGCTCGCCGATGGAGCGCGCGGGCAGGCCGATGAGCTCGGCGGCCACCCCCGCCTTCCAGGCCATGCCGACGGCGGTCTTGGCGGCGGCGCGCAGGAAGGGGGCGGCCTGGGGCCAGCGCACGCACGTCCAGCGGCGCAGGCGCGGCACGGCGAATACGGCCAGCATCTCGTCGAGGGCCCGATCGCGCGCGCCGCGCGCCTCGAGGGCGGCGAAGTAGAACGGCGGCGCCACCACGAGCCCCACCACGAGGGAGGTCGCGCGGCTTGAGCCGGCCCCTACCAGCAGCAGCGCGATGACGCACACGACCGGCGTGCTCTTCACCACGTGAAGGAGCGGCGCCAGGAAGTCGCGCACGCTCGCCCAGCGCGCGGCTGCGGCACCGGCGGTCAGCCCGAGGGCGCCGGCTGCGGCGAACCCGAGGGCGATCCGCTCGAAGGAGCGCGCCGTCGCCGTCCAGAATGCAGGATCGGCCAGGTTGCGGACGAGGGCGGAGGCGGCCTCGGCGGGGCCGCAGAGCAGGAGCGCGTTGCCCACGGCCAGGGCTGCCATCTGCCAGAGCGCGAGCCATGCGAGGATGATGGCGGCGCGCCGTATGACGCGGCGCAGGCCGCCGCCCTCGCGTTCGCCCCGATCCCCTTCCGCCGTTCCCTTCCGCATGGCGGGCTAGCCCAGGTAGTAGAAGTCGTCGCCGGGAAGCTGGCCGCCGATGGCCTGGGGCGCCCGCGCCTCCAGCATGGCCAGGTAGCCGGCGAGGGCGTCCTGCATCTCGGCGCCGGTCAGGCAGACGATGCTGCACTGCGGGATGGCGCGCTCCGCTATGGACACGCTGCCGACGATGCCCAAGTCGGCCACGGTCGGCGCCACGGCGGCGGGGTCGTTCACGGCGGTGGCGGCGGAGGCACGGTGGGCCTCCACGAAGGCGGCGACGGCCTGGGGGTGCTCGTCGACCACCGCGGCGCGGGCCACGGTGACGCCGGTGACCAGGCGTCCGAATACGCGGGCCGACTGGTCGCTGCGCGTCGCCAGCAGATCCCACTCCTCGGTGAGGTCGAGCACCGTGCGCAGTGTGTCGTTCTGCGCGAGGGCGGCGGTGGCGTAGGGCTGCGGCACGATGCCCACGGCGCTCGGGTCGGCGGCGAGGAGCGCCACCACCTCGGCCGGCTCGGAGCGGTACTCCAGGGTGAGGGCGTCGAGCGGCACGCCCGCGGCGTCGAGCAGGCACTCGAGCGTGTACTGGGGCACCGTGCCCTTGCCGGTCAGGTAGACGGTGCGGCCGGCCAGGTCGGCCATCGACTGCACGGACTCGTCGCCGGACAGGCCGTAGAGGACGCCGAGCGTGTTCACGTCGATGACGCGGATGCCGCCGTCCGTCCGCTGGTAGAGGGTGGCCGCCAGGTTGGCGGGGATGAGGGCGATGTCCACGTCTCCGCTGGCCAGGGCGGGAACTATCTCGTCGGCGGTGCCGGCGATGGTGAAGGAGTAGGCCGGCGGCTCGTCAGAGGCCGCGGCGCTGCCCTGGCCGGCCTCTTGCGCGACGGGGTCGCTGTCGGCGGCAAGCCCGTCGCTCTCGGCGATGAGCGCCGCCAGGCCGATGGAGGTGGGGCCCTTGAGCGAGGCCACGCGCAGCGTCACGGGCTCCTCGGCCGTCGCGTCGCCGGGCGCCGGGCTGCCGGTCGGGGAGGAGGGCGCGGAGCTCGCGCATCCTGCGGCGGCGAGGACGGCGAGCGCCGTCAGCGCGGCAAGGATGAGGACGCCGATTCGGCGCCTTGGGGACGTGCGCGGCGGTGTGACGAGGGTCATGCGGTTCCTTTCAACGCGTCGGTATGGCCGAGCATTCTAGCATGGTGCCTTCCGATGGCCGCCCGCCGCAGGCCGAAGCGCCCGCCACCGGCATCAGAGGAAGCGGGCGGTAGTGATATGGTTGTGCGTATCAGTCTTCGCACCCCCCCAAGGAGTAGGAGGAAGCGACATGCCCCTGATGGAGATCGAGAGGCCGACGGCCGCCCAGGCGGCGATGGCCGACGTGCGAGAGGAGCTGGCCCGCCGCGCGCGTTCCGGATCGGCGGGGGCGTGCCCCGTGGAGCTGGCCGGTGCGCTCGTGGGCCTGTGCGCCGCACAGTCCTGCGGCAAGTGCGTGCCGTGCCGCGTGGGCCTGGCCCAGATGGCCGCGCTCATCGACCGCATCCTCGACGGCGACGCCAGCCCGGCCGACCTGCGCACCTTGGAGCGCACGGCTCGCGCGGCTTACGCGAGCGCCGACTGCGCCATCGGCTACGAGGCGGGCGCCGCGGTGCTGCGGGCCCTGGACGGCCATGCGGCTGACTTCGCCTCCCATGTGGGGTGCGGGCGCTGCGCCGCCGGCCCGCGTGAGGCGGTGCCCTGCCGCTCCGGCTGCCCGGCGCACGTGGACATCCCCGGCTACGTGGCCCTCGTGCGCGCCGGCCGCCCGGCCGACGCCGTGCGCCTCATCCGCAAGGACAACCCCTTCCCCCTGGCCTGCGCGCTCATCTGCGAGCACCCCTGCGAGGTGCCGTGCCGTCGTGGCGTGGTGGACGCGCCGGTGGGCATCCGCGGCCTCAAGCGCTACGCGGTCGAGCGTGCCCCCGAGGCCTTCGACCCTGCGCATGGCGCCGCCGCGCCCTTCCGCCATCCGGCCACGGGCCGGCGCGTGGCGGTGGTGGGCGGCGGGCCTGCGGGCCTCACCGCCGCCTACTACCTGGCGCTCATGGGGCACGCGCCCGTCGTCTTCGAGCAGCGCGACCGTCTGGGCGGCATGATGCGCTACGGCATCCCCGCCTACCGCTTCCCGCGCGAGGAGCTCGACCGCGAGCTGAACTGGCTGCTGGCCCAGGGCATCGAGGCGCGTACCGGCGTGTCCGTCCCCGGCGACGTGACGCTGGCGGCCCTGCGCGAGGAGTTTGACGCCGTGTACCTGGCTGTCGGCGCGCATGCGGAGAAGCGCCTGGGCATCCCGGGCGAGGACGCGGAGGGCGTGCTCTCGGCCGTGCAGATGCTGCGCGCCATCGGTGACGGGCTCCAGCCGGACTTCTCCGGCGAGCACGTGGCCGTGGTGGGCGGCGGCAACGTGGCCATGGACGTGGCGCGATCGGCGGTGCGCCTGGGCGCGGCCAGCGTGACCGTGGTCTACCGGCGGCGCGTGGAGGACATGACCGCCCAGCGCGAGGAGGTGGAGGGAGCCATCGCGGAAGGCTGCGACATCCTGGCGCTCCACGCCCCCCTGCGCGTGGTGGCGAACGACGGGCGCGTGACGGGGCTAGAGGTTCAGCCCCAGGTCATCGGTGCCTACGACCGCGGCCGTCCGAAGCCGCGCGCGGCCGATGCGTCGCCGGTGACGCTGCCCTGCGACCGCGTGCTCGTGGCTGTCGGCCAGGGCGTGGACTCCGACGGCCTGACCGATGGCGGCGTCCCCGTGGAATGGGGCAAGGTGGTGTCCAGCTCGTTCGGCCAGGTGGAGGGGCTGCCGGGCGTGTTTGCCGGCGGCGATTGCGAGACGGGGCCCGCTACGGTCATCCGCGCCATCGCGGCTGGCAAGGCGGCGGCTCGCAACATCGACGCCCACCTGGGCTTCAGCCACGAGATCCGCTTCGACGGCGACGTTCCCGCCCCGGCGGGCGGGGGTTGCGGGCCCTGCGGACGCGCGGACGCGCCGGAGCGCCCTGCCGCCGAGCGTCGGGGCGACTTCGCCCCGGTGGAGGGCTGCCTGACCGATGAAGAGGCCGCCCAGGAGTCTGGGCGGTGCCTGCGCTGCGACCGTTTCGGGCTGGGCGCGCTGCGCGGAGGAAGGAGCCTGTCATGGTAAGGGCCACCATCAACGGAGCGACCGTCGAGGCGCCGGAGGGCGCGACCATCCTCGCGGCCGCCCGTGCCGCAGGGTTCCGCATTCCCACGCTGTGCACGATGGAGGGGCTCTCCGACATCGGCGCGTGCCGCGTGTGCGTGGTGGAGGTGGAGGGCCGCGAGAGGCTGGCCGCCGCCTGCAACACGCTGCTCGAGGAGGGGATGGCGGTGCGCACCGACACGCCGCGCGTACTCGAGGCGCGACGCGTGAACGTGGAGCTCATGCTCTCCCAGCATGATGCGCGCTGCGCCCTGTGCGTGCGCAGCGGCAACTGCGTGCTCCAGTCGCTCGCGCGCGACCTCAACGTGCTCGACGTTCCCTACGAGGCCGCCGTCACCCGTGACGCCTGGGATGCCAGCTTCCCGCTCATTCGCGACAGCGCGAAGTGCGTGCGCTGCCTGCGCTGCGTGCAGGTGTGCGCGAAGGTGCAGGGCTGCGACGTGTGGGACGTGCGCAACCGCGCCACGCGCCTCGACGTGGCCGTGCGCGACGGCCTGCCCATCGATCGCGCCGGCTGCGTCCTGTGCGGCCAGTGCGTCACCCACTGCCCGACAGGCGCTCTGCGCGAGCGCGACGACACGGCCGCGGTGCTGGCCGCCCTGGCCGACCCGACTGTGGTCACCGCGGTGCAGGTGGCGCCGGCTGTGCGTACTGCCTGGGGCGATGACCTGGGGATTCCGCGCGAGGAGGCCACGGAGGGGCGCATGGTGGCCGCCCTGCGCGCCCTCGGGTTCGACTACGTGTTCGACACCAACTTCGCCGCCGACCTCACCATCATGGAAGAGGGCTCGGAGTTCCTGGAGCGCCTGGCGCATGCCGGGGCGGCGGATGTCGCGGAGAACGCGGGTGCCCACGCGCCCGGGGCCGGTTCCGACGCCGTGCCCGCGCTGCCGATGTTCACCTCATGCTGCCCCGGTTGGGTGCGCTACCTGAAGGCGCATCGTCCCCAATGGCTGGGGAGCCTGTCCTCGGCCAAGTCGCCCCAGCAGATGTTCGGCGCCACGCTTAAGGAGTACGTGGGCCCGAAGCTCGGCATGGACGCCGACGGCCGGCGCGTCTTCTGCGTGTCGATGATGCCCTGTGTGGCCAAGAAGTACGAGGCCGCAGTGGGGGAGATGGCGCGCGGCGACCAGCCGGACGTGGACGCCGTGCTCACCGTGCGCGAGCTGGCGCGCCTCATGCGCGTCATGCAGCTGAGCCCGGCTGCGCTGGGCGAGTCGGCCTTCGACGACCCCATGGGCGAGGGCACGGGGGCGGCCGTCATCTTCGGCGCTACCGGCGGCGTGATGGAGGCGGCCCTGCGCAGCGCCTACGCGCTGGCGGTGGGGAAGAACCCCGATCCGGATGCCTTTGGCGAGGTGCGCGGCCTGGACGGTTGGCGCGAGAAGACCTTCGACCTGGATGGCACGCCGGTGCGCGTGGCCGTGGCGAGCGGTCTGGCAAACGCCGCCCGGCTGCTGGACGCCTTGGAGGCGGGCGAGGTGGCCTACGACTTCGTGGAGGTCATGGCCTGCCCCGGCGGCTGCGCGGGCGGCGGCGGGCAGCCCATCCGCGAGGGATGCGAGTTGGCCGGCGAGCGCGGCCAGGTGCTCTACGGCCTGGACCGCCAGCGCCCCACCCGCTTCAGCCACGAGAATCCCCAGGTGGCAGCCGCCTACGACGAGTTCCTGGGCGCGCCCCTCTCCGAGAGGGCCCATCACCTCCTCCATACCCGCCAAGCCGACTGGAGCCTCTAGCTAGTGAGGGGTGCCTTTCGGGCACCCCCCCGCTACACGTGCAGCGGCTTGCCTTTCCCGCGCGCTCCTTCGCCAGAGGTGAGCCGCAAGGCTTCTCGCATCCGTCCCGCCTTCCCCGCTTTCCCGGAGGCTCTTCGAGTGCGAGCCTACTTCTCCCCCGTCTTTCCCAGCGTGACGGCCTTGGTGGGGCAGTGCTCTGCGCAGTCGAGGCAGCCGGTGCAGTCCTCCAGGTCACGCGGGGTGGCGGTGGCGGCGCAGAGGTCCTCCGGACAGACGGTGGCGCACGTGCGGCAGCCCTCGCCGTAGAGGCACTTTCCCGCGCGGGCGCGCGGCCGCGGCAGGAACGGGAGCCGCGTATGAAGCTTGGCCATGATCCCGAAGAAGAACCCGAGCGGGCAGATGGCCGCGCACCAGCGCCGCAGCAGGAACGCCTCGGCAAGCAGCATGGCGGGGAACACGATGAGCTCCCAGCCCGGCTGCCACGTGACAAACATGCGGCTCACCGCGAACAGCGTTCCGAACGCCAGCCCGATGGGGCAGAACAGGCAGAACACGGGGAAGTGCACCACCAGCGACACCGCCAGCAGCACGGCCAGCACCAGCCCCTGCGTCGCCAGGCTGCTGCGGCTGCGCGCGGCGTTGGGGTCGGAGGCGGCGCGGCTCGGATGGCCGCTTGCGGCGGCGTCGGCCTGCGCGCAGCCCGCGCAGGCGCCCGTCTGCCCCGTCAGCCCGCGGGGCCGCCGTCCGCCGAACAGGTTGCGCACGAGCGATGTGGGGCATACCCACGAGCAGAATACGCGCCCGAGGGCGGCTACCACGGCCAGCAGCGCGATCACGCCAGGCAGCAGTGCCCACGGCGCCGACCCGCTGGCCAGGCTGATCTCCGCGAACCCGACGGGGCACAACGCGCAAAGCGTCCCCACGGGCACGTGGGCGAAGGTGCAGGCCAGCACCGCCGCCAGCACGGCCAGGGCCACGGCGATGCGGAGGTAGCGCAGCTTATTCATGGCGGCCTCCCTTCTCCGTTGCGTGCGAACCGCCCGCCGCGAGCACGGTGCGCGCGGCTTCCAGCTCCGCCGAGGTGAGCGCCCCCGGCAGCGCCGCCGCCTCGCTTTGGCGGCTCACCACGTAGATGCCCTTCTCGGCTGTGGCCGCATTGTAGGCGCGCAACGACGGCGCCGGGCACACCATCTCGCATAGGCCGCATCCGTCGCAGAGTCCCTCGTCCACGTGCGGCCGTCCGTGCTCGTCGAGCGTGATGGCGCTGTCGACGGGGCAGCGGTCGACGCACACCGTGCAGCCGCCCCAGTCCCAGGCCACGCATGCGTCGCTGATCACCTTCGCCACGCCGATGTCGTCGGCCGTGGGCGCATCGGCGCTGAGCGCCCCGGTGGGGCAGGCCTCCACGCACTTCATGCAGAAGTCGCAGTAGCCATTCTTGAACAGGAGCTCCGGCGTGCCCACGGTGGGGAAGTCGAGGGTGAGCGGGCGCGGTTGCACCAGGTCGTAGGGGCACGCCTGCACGCAGCGCTGGCAGCGGTCGCAGCGTGCCAGCAGGTGCGCCTCGTCTTGGGCTCCCGGCGGACGCAGGTAGGCCGCCTGCGCGGTGCCGCGCGCCCAGAGCCCCAGACCGCCCGCGCCTGCCAGCACGGCGCCCACCGCGCCCGCGGCCACCAGCTGGCGGCGTGTGAGGGAGCCGGTGGGCACGGGTTGCGTGGCGCGGCTGGCGGGCGGGGCAGCGTCTGTCTCTTATACACATCTCCGAGCCCACGAGACTAAGGCGAATCTCG
>CANSQW010000019.1 GCA_947649215.1 uncultured bacterium
ACGCCCCAGCCCCCGCGGGGGGGCGATTCTTACCTGCCAGGGGGGGGGGGGGGGGACACGAATCGCACCCGCGAGGGGCCTTGCCCCGCGCCGCCGGGGAGGGGGTCCGGGGCGCAGGCCAAATGGAGAGGAGGGTCGTCAGGAAGGGGCCAGTCGCCTCGGCGAGCGCGCCCCTTTGAGGCGGGCTCGCCGAAGGCCGGCACCGGAAGGCGGCTAGTACAGCAGGAAGATGGAGCCGCCCATGTTGTAGAAGGCGATGCGCAGGCACACCGCGCCCACCAGGGCGCACAGGGCGGCCACGCTGCCCCACACCTTCCAGTCGCCCTGGCGCTTGCCCAGGAAGGCGCACGCCACAGGGGCCACCACGCCGATCACCACGACGCCCAGCACCACGAGGAGCAGGTTGTCTCCGGCGAAGGGCCCGAACAGCGATGCGTCGGTCATGGGCTTGTTGGGATGGGTGGGATCGAAGTAGAAGCCGACGTTGGAGAAGGTGGAAGACGCCATGGCCGCAGCCGCGACGTAGAGCAGCGTCGCCACGGCGTTCACCAGCGAGCCGCCCACCACCAGGGCCGGAGCCAGCGGGCCGGCAGTCGCCGCGGCCGCCTTGGAAGCGCCGATCACACGGGCCGGAGAGCCGGTGGAAACGGCCACGTCGTCGGCGTCGTCGTCAAGCACCGCGGCGGCGGCGCCAGCGGAGGCCATCTTCACGCCCGCGCCGCCGGCTTGGTCGAGCCGCCCGCGACGGCGGCCCGAGGAGCGGCCGTCGTCACCGCGGCGGCGCCAGCACCCAGATCGCCCTTGACGGCCATGAGCACGACCAGGGTGGCCGGACCCAGGATGCAGGCGTTGCCCAGCACGGCCAGGATCCACAGGGGGGTATCCCACGCCGGGCGCGCCGGCATCAGGTAGGAGTGGGCCATGACCGCCACGAGCACGACGGATACCGCCACGCCCACCACGGCCAGCCACTGGGGCACCGTCTCGTCGGCTGAGCGGCGCAGCATCACCAGGTAGACCAGGGCCACCACGGCCAGCGCCACGATGGCGATGAGCTCCTGGGTGATGCCGGAGGTGAGGTGGCCGAAGCCGTTGAAGATGCGCTCCCAGTGCTCCAGGTGCAGGAACACGGCGATGCCGCCGACCACCAGCAGGACCGCAGCCACGATCCAGGAGGTCATCTGGGTCTTACGGGCGCCGCCCTGGAAGGCCAGCACGCACTGGCTGGCGAACAGGCCGGCCGACCAGGCCACCAGGGTGGTAAAGATGATGAGGGGCCACTGCAGCTCCATTACTGGTCACCTCCTTGCCATTTCATGTCTCGCAGGATGTACATGAGCGAGGGCTTGTTGCCCGCGTCGGGAAGCTGGTAGACCTGGGTGTCGTCGAACTCGTTGAGGAACTCGCCCAAGGTGTAGCCACCGGGGCCCTCGAAGTTCTCGATGCCCTTCTCGGCGTCGCCGAACCAGCGGGCCATGCCGCAGCACTGGCTCACGCACTGGGGCAGCTCGCCCTGGCTGATCTTCTGCTCGCAGAGGGTGCACTTCTCCACCACGCGCTCCTCCTCGTTGAGGTAGCGCACGTTGTAGGGGCAGGCCATCGCGCAGAACTGGCAGCCGATGCACTTCTCCTTGTCCACCTGGACGGTGCCGTCGGGCAGCTTCTGGGAGGCGCCGGTGGGGCACACCTTCACGCACTCCGGGTTCTCGCAGTGCTGGCACTGGACGTTGAGGAAGTACATCTCGACGTCGGGCCACTGGCCGGAGCCGCCCTCCTTGGGGTTGGGGCCCACGCGCAGGGTCTTGTTCCAGAAGTTGCCCACGGGCACTCCGTTGATGACCTTGCACGACACCGAGCAGGCCAGGCAGCCCACGCAGCGGTCGAGGTCGGTCACGATCGCGTACTGAGTCATCGTCTTACCCCCTTTCCTAGAAGTTGTCGGGATGGATGCCCTCGCCGCCGATGACCCACTTCTTCAGACGCGGGTCGCTGGCGTCGTGGATGATCTCGGTGCCGTCGTCGCCGCAGGGCACCGGGTTGTTGAACGGCGAGTTCTCGGGCGTGGCCTTGTACACCTTGACGGGGTAGGTGCGCACGTTGGAGGAGCCGTTGTACTTGTCCTGGGTCTTGCGGTCGGTGATGCAGTTGATGCACGACAGCTTGAAGCCCTTGTCGGCCTGGGCGAGCTCGGGGTACCACCACTGGTGCTCGGCGTTGATCATGCCGGGCTTGATGCCGTAGTACAGGTCGGCCGTCTGGCGCACCTTGCCCCAGGGGCTCTCGATCCACACCCAGTCGCCCTGCTCGATGCCCAGCTCGGCGGCCGTCTCGGGGTTGATCTCCATGCGCGGCGCGGGCCACAGCTCGCGGCACCAGGGAAGCTGACGGTGCTCGCTGTGGAAGTACACGGGGATGCGGCGGCCGGAGATGAGGGTGATGGGATACTCCTCGTAGGTCTCGGCGTCCTCCACCGGGCCGTGCTTGGGCTCCACGTAGTAGGGCAGCGCCTCGCTGGTGAAGCCGGGGGCCAGCTCAGGACCGTCGGAGCCCTCGGGGTAGAACGACTCGATGGGCGTGCACCACAGCTCCTGCTTCATGGTGGGGGTGGGGAATCCGGGCACGTTGATGTCCAGCTGCGTCGGCTGCTGATGCGGGGCAGGGCGGTAGGCCTGGCCCACCTCGTAGCGACGGTAGGTGCCCCAGTCCTCGGGAAACTCCTCCTTCATGTTCCAGGTGCCGTGCTCCTGGTAGGCGGCGGCCAGCTCGTCCCAGGTGTCGAAGGGCGCGCAGCCCTGGACGCAGCACTGGATGGTGAGGTTCTCCTTCTCCTTGTCCTTGCCGGACTTCTCCAGCCACGGGTCGTCGCCGTCGAAGGCGGGGACGCCGAAGTACTTGGAGAGCTCCATGAAGTACAGCGGGTCGGACTTGCACTCCCCCGGCGGGTCGACGGCCTTGCAGCACAGCGAGAAGCTGCCACCGGCGCCCTGGGCGATGCGGAAGGCGTCGATCTCGGTCCAGTGGCACACGGGCAGGAGCACGTCCGCCGCGCCCGAGGTGGGCGAATGCCACAGGTTGGCCTCGAAGAGGAAGTCCAGCTTGTTGAGGGCGTCCCAGTTGTAGTCCGCGTTGCCCATGTTCATGTGGTCGCCAGAGCCGATCATGCCGCCGTGGATCTCGTAGGGGGCGTCGGGCTCCTTGTTGGCGCACTCCATGGCGGAGTTGCAGTCGGCCCACACGCTGTACCAGTACAGCAGGGGCATCTTCTCGGCGCCCGCCATCTTCCACGACGTCTCGACGTCGGGCATGAAGGCGAAGGCGGCCATGGAGGGGAGCATGGAGCAGGGGCCGGACTGCTCGGTCCAGCCGTTGGTGGCGCCGCGCTGGCCGCCAGGGGTGTCGATGGCGCCCACCATGGCGCAGGCGGCCATGATGGCGCGGCAGTTCTGGGTGGAGTTGCCCGCATGCTCGACGCCCAGGCCGTAGTTGATGCCGGCGTTGGGGATGCGCGGGTCCACGCGGGTGGCCCAGGCCAGGCAGGCATCCTCGATGGTCTTGGCGTCAACGCCGGTGATCTCGGACACGCGCTCGGGGGTGAACTGCTCCAGGTACTCGGCCCACAGGTCGAAGGCGGGGCGGCCCTTGAGGGTGCGGCCGTCCTTCAGGCGCACGTCGTACTCGCCGTAGAGGGCCGGGTCGATGGCGGGGTTGAACTCGGAGAGCTCGGGGATCCAGCCGGCCACCTTGGAGCCGTCGTCGCGCAGGCGCGAGACGTCCTGGGTAAAGCCCTTGGTCTGCTTCGTCCACACCTCGCCCTCCCAGTGGGCGTCGGCCGGGTCGGCCTGCCAGTAGGTCCAGCGGTTGTTCAGCTGATCCCACACCAGGTAGCGCTTGGGGTTGCCGTCGCCCTCGACCTCCCAGTCCACCATGGTCGGGTCGATGTCGGCCTCGGTGAGCAGGCGGGTGCGGTAATCGTAGGGCTTGCCGCCGTTCTGGACGGCCTCGGTGTAGCCGGTGGGCTCCATCTCGGGCACCACGATGAACGGCGCGTTGGACCAGCGCTTGATGAACAGCTCGTCCATCAGGTCGTTCTTCAGCACGATGTGGCACCAGCCCAGGGCCAGCGCGCTGTCGGTGCCGGGGCGGATGGGCAGCCAGTAGTCGGCGGTGCGGCCCAGGTTGGTCATGCGCGGGTCGACGGAGATGAACACGTCGGCCTGGCGCGCCACGTCGACTACGGTGCGGCATGCGTCATCGTAGTTCGAGATGGACTGGTCGGTGGCCCACTGCACGAACACGGGCGAGTGGTTGATGACCTCCGACCACG
This sequence comes from uncultured bacterium, assembly GCA_947649215.1. Classification (GTDB taxonomy): domain Bacteria; phylum Actinomycetota; class Coriobacteriia; order Coriobacteriales; family Eggerthellaceae; genus Enterorhabdus. The sequence continues at coordinate 4,325 of CANSQW010000019.1, forward strand.
ACCACGCCTGCACGTTGTCCAGGCGCGACGCGAAGTGGCGCGGGCCCTTGCACACCTGGTAGGCGGCCACGATGTTGGGCGAGCCGAACAGCTCGAGCGCCATGCCGGCGTCGGACTGCATGCACCACTGGCGGCCGGTGCCGCACCAGGTGAACAGGCTCTCCGGGCCGTATTTCTCGCGGATCTGCATGATGTTGTCGGCGATGGTCTGGTAGGCCTCGTCCCAGCTGATGCGCACCCAGCCCGGATCGGCGCTACCCTTGGGATTGGTGCGCTTCATCGGGTACTTGATGCGGTCGGGATGGTACGCGGCCTGGATGGACGCCTGACCCTTGGCGCAATGGTTGCCCATGGTCAGGAAGCAGTCCTCATCGCCCTCGGTGCGAATGACCTTGCCGTCCTGCACGAACACCCACACGCCGCATTCCACCTTGCCGCAACCGCGGCAGCACGAGCGGATCTTCTTGATCTCGCCGGCGGCGGCCGTGGCCTCGGGCGTGGTGTCCGCCAGGGCCGCGGGGGCGCTCGCGCCCGTCAGGGCCGCGGCGGCAGCCGTCGCGGCAGCCACTTTCGTGAACGTGCGACGCGACATCGTCAGCTTCCCCATACAACCTCCTCCTTCGTTCTGGTCGTACGTCTTACTGCTTCGGCGGGCCGCGGGTCCTCCACCCGCCAGCATCGGAGGGCCGACTCAGCCCTTCCCGCCTCCTCGCAGTATGGCCAGCCGCCCGGGCATGAGGAAATAACGATTGGGAAGGGGCGCCGGGTCGCCGACGCCGCGGGCATGGACTTATAACGATGGGGAATAAGGCGCCGCGGACAGCCCATCGTCCGGGCCGGCAGGCCGGGCTGCGCTGTACAATCGGACCAGAGGGAGAGGGGAATCCATGAGCATCGACCAATACCGCGAGTTCTTGGAGCTCGCGCATTGCCTCAACTACACCGAGGCGGCCGCCAACCTGCACATGACCCAGCCGGCGCTCAGCAAGCACATCGTGGGGCTGGAGAAGGAGTTCGGCGGCCAGCTGTTCGCCCGCGACCGCCGCAGCGTGCGGCTCACCGAGGCCGGGCGCATCCTGGTAGGGGCGGCCACCCAGATGGTGACGGCCTACGACCGCGCGCGGGAGGGCATCGCGCTGGTGGCCTCCGACGACCCGGTGCGCGTTGACGGCGTGCTCTTCGACACGCAGCTCACGAGCATCCTGGCCCTAGCCACCACCATCCGCAACGCCGAGGGCGCCGCGCCGTTCATCTTCGAGCACCGCGACGACGTGGACCTGCTGGGACTGCTGGACTCCGACGAGGTGGACCTGGTGCTGGCCTATGCCCACGAGAGCACCCTGGCCGAGCGCGGCTTTCTGCGCCGGCCCCTGGTGACGGTGTCCTTCGTGGCCGTGCTCGACCGCACCCATCCCTTGGCGAAACGCGAGACGCTGCGCATGGAGGACCTGCGCGACGAGACCTTCGTCCAGTTCATCGACGAGTACTCCATCTCGGGCTGGAGATCGGTGGAGGAGGCCTGCCTGAACCACGGGTTCTCCCCCAAGACCCGGCCCATCCTGGGACGCGCCCACACCAGCTACGCCACCACCCCGCCGGAGGGCGGCGTGCTCATCCTCCAGGAGAACCTGCCCCAGCTACGCTACCTGCAGGACATCGGCAGCACGGTGGCCATCCCCGTGACCGACGAGGACGCGCACTTCCAGATCGACTGCATCTTCAAGGCCGAGGACGCCGAGCGGCTCGCATCGGTGGTACGTGCCTTCGAGCAGGCCCGCGACCTCATCGCGCGCCACGAGGCCCAGGCCGCGCGCTAGCCGACGAGGGCCGGGCCGGGGAACGTCCCGCGCCGAGCATGCGGAGCGGAGGCGGAGGCGGGGGGGCCGCGCCAAAGCGGCCCCCCGCTGGCATGCGGAGCGAGACGACGGGGCGGGACGACGGGCGGGACTGCGCGACGGGAATCGCACCCCGGGGCCCTAGTAGATGCGCTCGACCCCCAAAAGCTCGCGCAGGGCGTCGCGCACCGAGTTCTCCTGGCCGGGAGGGTTCGTGGGCGGCCGCAGCGGAATGCGCTCCACGACGCGCTCCGCCACATCGCGCGCGAACACCTCATCGGACAGGCTCAGGGCGTCAGCCGGGCAGATGGCCTCGCAGGTGCGGCACTTCACGCAGATAGCCGGGTCGTGGGCCAGCGCCGGGGCGCCGTCCTCCCCCGCCTTCGACAGCGCGCCCGTGGGGCAGAAGACGGCGCACATCTGGCACGATCGGCAGCGATCGGCGTCGACGACCACGTGGCCCCACAGACGCGTGGACACCATCACGTCGTCGGGTTGTCCCCAGCCGCCGAGCACGCCGAGCAGACGCCGGCGCCGCTCGGGCAGCAGGTGCGGCAGGGTGCCGTCCTCCCCCACCTTGGATAGCGTCGGCGCGTCGCCCGCCTTCTCCTCGCCCTGGACGGCGGCTGCGGCGGCTTGGGCCGCCACCCGGCGACCACGGCGGGCCGTGGCGCCGAGGAACGCGCGCCTCGCCTGGTCGAACCCCTCCTCAGCGCGTCGCACGGCACCCGGCAGTCGGTCGGCCAGCTCCACCTGGGCGGGGATGCGCCACGCGGAGAACAACTCACCGGCCGTGGCAGCCACCTCGCCGGCCACGGCGCATCCGGGCCGCAGCGCGCAGGCGGCGCAGTCGTCATGGGCCAGCACGATGCGCGTGGCGCCACCGCAGGCCAGGGTGGCGAGCAGGCTCTCGTCCACACGCCCCAGGCACGGCGTCACCGCCACCTTCTGCGGATCGTAGAGCCCCGCGGCCCGCTCCGCCAAGGTCGCGCAGGCTATGACCGCCAACCCGCCCGCGGCCTCGGCGGCCTTGGCGCAGGCGCCCAGGAGCAGCCCGTCGACGGGGTCGCGCGCCTCCAGGGCACCGGAGGGGCAGACGGTGGCGCAGGTGCCGCATCCCACGCAGAGCGCCGGGTCCACGGCCAGCTCGCCCCCGTCCAGCGACAGGCAGCCCGAGGTGCAGGCCTCGGCGCACCGGCGGCAGGAGGCGTTGCGGTTGCGCACCTGGACGCAGCGGTCGTGGCGCACGGCGATAGCAGCGCCGTTCATGCGCTGCAGGACTTCGATGATGGTTGAGACAGACGTCATGGGGGCTCCCTTCACGCGATGATCGACCCCATCCCCGAGCCGCAGTATGGCCGCGCCCCGCCGCGCCCGTCAACGAAAAAGGCCGGTCAAGCCCGAATCGGCATAACGTTATTCTGATTGGCGAGACAGGCCCGACGCGCCTTGACGCCCCGACGGCACGGCCCCTATCATGCGGAGCGGGGACCCGCCTGGGCACCAGGCCCGCGCGGACATAACTTGCAAGAACGAAGCGGCCTCAGGGGTGAGGCCAGGCGACGGCCGTGTGGCCGTCGCGGCAAGCGACTATGTCCGAAGGGCGGTTACCATGACTCACGACACCTCTCTCGATTTCACCTTCGATCTTCCTGCCGACGCGCCGGCACCGAACGCGGCGCCCCTCGCCGACCTCGATGGCGAGGGCCCTGGCGGCGTGCTGGCCGACGGCGAGTTCGGCCTGCCCAACCCCGCGGCCATGCCCTCGCTGGCCTACGTGGAGGTCGACGACCGCCCGGCCGCCGAGCGCATCGACGCCCTCCTTGGGCAGATGGCCCCCCACCGCGCCGTGCTGATGGCCGTGCTCGGACGCTGCCGCACGCCGCAGCCCACCGATGACCTCTACGCCGCCATCACGGCGCTCCAGGAAAACCACCGCTCCATCTACCGCCCGGAGAACCTCTGCGTGCTGCTCGAGCGCGCCGGCGCCCTCACGCTGGTGGACGCCGAGGGCCGGCCCTGTGCCGACGACCCGGCCGAGCCCCAGGTGGTAGTGGTCGACGGCATGGAGTACCTGGAGGCCCCCGAGCCCGAGCCCGCCTTCTGGCTGACCACGCCCGAGGGCGCCGCCGTGGTGGACGCCAACGATCCCGCCGCGCGCCTGCGCGACCTGCTGTCCCAAGACGAGCGCTACCTGCCCGTCTACCACCTCATCCTGGCCCTCTGCGCCCGCGAGGGCGGCATCGGCGCCCGCGACGCGGGGCACGCCGTGGACGGCCACCCGCTGCTGCAGGAGCCCCGCTTCTACGCCACGCGCTTCATGGATCACCTGGAGCGCGCCGAGGCCATCGCCTGGGAGGGCACCTGGCAGGCCACCGACACGGGACGCGCCTGCCTGGCTGAGCTCACCGAGGCCCACGGCGACCCGCTGGCCTAGCCCCGACCATCCCGCCGGGCCGGCGCCGCCGTGCCCGCGCTCGCACGCCGCATCCAGAAGGAGGAGACCATGACCGAACCCGAGACCACCGCCCCCGACGCCCCGGCCACCCTGGCCGAGCTGGCCGGCCTCTGCCGCCAGCGCGCCGCCACCTACGGCCTGCTCTCACGCCTCTATCGCACCGAGGTGGACGATGATTTGCTGGCCGAGCTGCACGGGCTGAGATTCCCCGCATCCACGGGCAACGAGGCCGCCGACGCCGGCTATCGCCTGATCGCCGGCTATCTGTCCGAGCGCCACGACAACGCCCTCGTGGAGCTGGCCATCGACTACGCCCACGTATTCATCGGCCACGGGGTGGACAGCTACTCCGCGGCCTATCCCTACGAGTCGGTCTACACCTCGGAGAAGCGCCTGCTCATGCAAGCCGCCCGCGACGAGGTGCTGGCCGTCTACCGCAGCCAGGGCCTCGACAAGCAGGCTGGCTGGAAGGAGGCCGAGGACCACGTGGCCGCCGAGCTGGAGTTCATGCAGATCATGGCCGAGCGCACGGCCGACGCCCTGGACAGGGGCGACGAGGACGCGGCCGCGGCGCTCGTCGCCGTCCAGCGCAACTTCCTGGCCGACCACCTGGCCAGCTGGGTGCCGGTCATGACCCTGGACGTGCGCAAGTTCGCCAACACCGACCTGTACCGGGGCCTGGCGGCCCTCACCGACGGGCTTTTGGCCATCGACGGGGCCTTCCTGGCCGATGCGGTGGCTGACGACGCGGACGACGCCGTCGTCGGGGACTAGGAGGCACCCATGACCGAGACCAAGCGAGAGACCCGGCTCTACGCGGGAATGACCCGCCGCACGTTGTGCGTCGGCGTGGCCGGAGCCGCGGCCCTCATGGGACTGGGAGCCCTCAATCTCACGCCGAAGCAGGCGCTCGTTCGCCCGCCAGGGGGCCAGGACGAGGAGCAGGTGATCGGCGCCTGCGTCCGCTGCGAGAAGTGCGTGGAGGTGTGCCCGCGCGGCGTCATCGCCCCCGCGCATATCGAGGACGGCGTGCTGGCCATGCGCACCCCCGTCATGGACTTCGCGTCTGACTGGTGCGACTTCTGCGCCGAGGAGAACGGCGGGGCGCCTCTGTGCGTGGCAGCCTGTCCCACCGAGGCCCTGCGCCTGCCCGCCGGGGCCACGGCCCAGGGCACCCGGCTGGGCGTCGCCCGCATCCGCGAGGACTGGTGCCTGGCCTACGCCGCGGCCGGCTGCCGCTTCTGCTACGACGCGTGCCCCTACGACGCCATCGACCTGGACGCCAACGGCCGGCCACACGTCGTCGAGGAGCGCTGCAACGGCTGCGGCGCCTGCGAGGCCGTCTGCGTGTCGCTGAAGAACGGGTCCATCTCCTCGGGGGCGACGGAGCGCGCCATCACCGTCAAACCCCTCCCCCAGGCCTAGAAGGAGCGCGCCATGAAGACCAAGACCATCCGCATCCTCATCCCACTGGCCGTGCTGTTGGCTGCCGGCGTGGGCTTCGTGCTGCACACCGGACTCGGGAACCTGTCGGCCATCGGCTGGGGCGACATCGCGCTTCTGTGCCCCCTGGGGGCGCTCGGCACCATGCTCGCCACCAAGACGCTCGTGCCCAAGGCGCTCATATCGCTGGCTATCGCCGCCATCGCCATCGTGGTGCTGGGGCGCGCCTTCTGCGCCTGGGTGTGCCCCGTGCCCGTGGTATCCAAGCTGCGCGGCATCTTCTCCAAGCGCCCCGCCGACGGCGCCGAGGCCCTCGAGCCGGGCAACGAGTGCTCGCCGGCCGTGCTGACCGACGACGAGCGCGCCGCCCTTAAGCGCGCTGCGGGAAGCTGCGGCAGCGCGCAGGACGCCTGCGCCAAGAAGGGCTGCGCGTCTTGCGCGGACGTGCGCGCCAAGCTGGACTCGCGCCACCTCATCCTGGGCGGCTCGCTGCTCTCCGCGGCCGTGTTCGGATTTCCCGTGTTCTGCCTGATCTGCCCCATCGGACTCAGCTTCGCCACGGTGTTCCTGATCATCCTGCTGTTCTCCGGCGGCGATGTCACCTGGTCGCTCGTGGCCGTGCCGGCGCTGCTCGTGGTAGAGGTGGTGCTGCTGCGCAAGTGGTGCGCCAAGATCTGCCCGCTCTCGGCGCTCATGAGCCTCGTTGCCAAGGCCAACCGCACCTTCAAGCCCGCCATCGACGACGCCGCCTGTCTGGAGACCGGCCACGGTGCCGCCTGCGGGCGCTGCGCCCTGGCCTGCGAGCAGGCCATCAACCCGCGCCACCCCGAGCTGGGCGCGCGCTGGAGCGAGTGCACCAAGTGCCGCGCCTGCGTGGACGCCTGCCCCACGAGCGCCATCAGCCTGCCGTTCCTTCCCGCCAAGGGCGCCACGGCACCGCAGGGGGCCCGGGTGCAGGAAGCTGCCGACCGTGCCGATGACGAGGCGGCGGCCCAAGGCTGACGCGCCTGGAGGCCGTGCCCCTCGCGCCGCGCCTGCCAGCGGCGGCGACGCGAGGGGCCTCCAGCCAAGGGCCGGCTCGGCAAGGAACGGGGGCGAGCCGGCCCTTGGCTGGAAGGAACCGAGGAGGAGCCATGGACGATAAGATGCGAGCAGGTCTCGCGAGGGACGAGGCCGCAGGCGAGGCGGGCGACACCGCGCGAAACGCGGCCGCTGACCGCGCGGCGCAGGAGAAGGATGGCGCACGTGCGCTGTGGCCCGTCGGCGATGAGGTTGCCCTTGAGGTGATCGAGGGGCCGGCGGGCACGGGCAAGACCGCAGCCCTCGCAGCCCGGGCAGCGGCGCTGCTGGAAGGAGGCGCGCGACCGAAGTCCGTGGTCGTGCTGTGCGCCTCTCCGCTGGCCTGCCGGGCCTTCCGTCGCCGCCTGGCCGCCACAGGCGCGCGGGACGTCGGGGCGGTGCCGATCCTCGCCGTGCGCGACCTGGAGCTCCATGCCGTCATGCTTGAGAGGGGCGCCCGCAGCGCACGGGTGCTCGACGACTTCGACCAGGCCGTTCTCAGGCAGGATTTGGCCACCTCCGGCCTGCCGGAGCGCACGTTGCGCCGGCTGCTCGATCGCTGTCGCGCCCAGTGGCTCGAGGGCGTCGACCCGACCACGGTGCCCGAGGAAGGCACAGCCCAGGGCCAGGCGGCCACAGCCGATGGCGATCCCGACCTGAGCGACCTTCACGCGCTGCTCGCCGCCTGCCTGGCCTCCGTCGACGGGATGCTGGAGGAAGAGCTGCCCCTGCGCGCTGCCGAAGCCCTGGACGGGGGCGCCGCCGCGCTGCGGTTCGACCACGTGCTGGTCGATGACGCCCAGCTGCTGAGCGGCGCGGGGCGGCGCTTCGTCGCGGGCCTGGCCCGGCGCTCGCTAGCCGCAGCCTCCGACGCCCTGCTGGCTGAGGGCCCCCAGGATGCCGCCGACCTGGGACGCTTGGTGACTGCGCTCCAGGTGATCACCGCCGATGGACCCGGCGCCGAGGTGATGGCGCTCGCCCAGCGCGTCGCCGACCTGATAGCCGCGGGGACGGCGCCCGCGGACATCGCGCTCACCGCCGCCCATCCGGCATGGCTGCCCAACCTGGCCCGCGCGCTGGAGGCCCGCGGCCTCGGCGGCGAACGCGCCTTCGCGGAGCCCTGCGGGACGAA
>CANSQW010000020.1 GCA_947649215.1 uncultured bacterium
GGGGGTTGGTGGCCCCGCCGGCGGCCTCGGCTCGCTCCTCCTCCACGAACTCGGTCAGGTCGTCGAAGGTGAGCAGCATCGCGCCGGACTGCGAGGGGCTCGACTGCATGCGCCGGTGCGGACGGGCGGGAGCCGGGGCAGACGCCTCTGGGGGATCCGCATCCAAGCGACCGCCGACGTGCGACTCGCCCGCCAGTCGCCGCATGCGCCTGCGGCCTGACGGCTCGTCGCCCCCGCGATACTCTATCTCGTTGTCAGCCAATGCTTCTATGGTTCTTGTTCTTCGGCGCCCGGGCGGGCGGTCGTGCTTCTCTTTGGGGGATCAGCGTTGCTTGCGGACTATCTCCAGCCCCACGGGCACCTCGACGTCGCGGCCGAGGATCCGCAGTTCCAGCACGGCGGTTCGCTTGCGGCGGTTAATGCGTTTGACCTGGGCTTCCTTTCCCACCAAAGGCCCGCTGGTGATGCGGACCACCCCGCCTTCCACCACAGCCCGCGACATATCCACCACACGGTGGCCACGCCGGGTGAAGGCGTCGATCCAGGCCACCTCCTCGTCGTCGAGCGGCAGGAACGCGCCGTCCACGTCGAGGAGCCGCGCGAAGTCGGGCAGCCGATCGAGCGCCGCCCGCAGCCGCTTGGGCTGCTCGGAGTCGACGATGACGTAGCCTGGGAACAGGGGCTCCTCCACCGTCTTCCACTCGTCAGCCTCCTTGAAGGCCACCTTGCGGCGCGGCACGAAGCACTCCTTCAGCAGGGACGCGTCCACGCGCTCGCCGATGAGCTCGCAGGCCGCCTGCTCGCGACCGGTCGCCACCTGCACCACGTACCACATGGCGCCTCCCTTCCGACATGGCTTCGCCGCCAGGCCCCTCGGCCTGCGCTCGACCGCCGCGGCACGGCTTCGCCATGCGCCGCCCCTCGGCACCGCACGACTCCGCCGCCAGGGCCTCCCGGCCCCTTTCGCAGCATCGCTCTTCCCCTCCCGCGCTTGTACGACTGCCGAACGCGGCCTCGCTTTACACAACGGGATATCACTGCAGTTTCCTGCGGAGAGGTCGAGCGAAATGCGCGGTGGATCGGGGGCCGGCGCGCCGTTCGCTCGGGCTCTCCGCAACAAGCTGCGGAGGCGGACAGACGGTTCGTCAGCTCTTGGAGACCACCTCCAAGCCCACCTTGATGCCGTGGGAGGCGGCGGGAAGCACGGAGACAGCGACGCGAGACGGATCGGCGCTTAGCAGCACCTCGGCCGCACGAGACGGGTCGAGCCAAGCCGCACGATGGTGGCGGTCGACGCGGCGCACGAGGCTCTCCAGCCCGACGAGCGGGCCGGACTCCACCACCAGGTCGCCCTCCACGATGCGCCCACGGGACGAGCGCACCACGCCCTCCGCATCCGCGAGAGCGTGCACGAGGGCAGCCTCCGCATCGGAGAGCGTAGCCAGGCGGCCATCGGCACCCAACACCAGATCGGGCTGGGTGGAGCGACGCAGCGCCCGGTCGACGACCTCCGGGTCGTCGGACGCGAGGAAGAGGTAGCCCGGGAACAGCGGCTCGAGCGCGTAGCTCCAAGCGCCGGTCTTCTTCCGCAGCATCTGGCGGCGCAGCGGGAAGCACGCCTGCACGGCATCGCCGCCGAGGGCCACGACGCGACGGGCCGCCGCGTCCTCACGGGACGGAACGACCTGCACCACGAAGCGCGCCACGGGCGCGTGCGCGGGAATATTCAGCTTTCGATCAGGGAAAACGGATGAAACGGGGCGAACGCACCGACGGGTGCGGGCCCGTGCGGCGCGAGCGTCAGCCGAACGTGCCGCAGCAGGGTCTACGCGGAGGCTGCCAGGGTTACCTTGAAGCGGCTGCCCCCCCCCCGCGAGTTTCTGCGATGTATGTCAGCGTCGGCTGGCTCAAGTCGGCCTATCCTCGTTTCATCGTCGGAACGCGTCCTCACCTGCTGCAACGACGCGTTGTAGTTCAGTCGAATATAGTAGCACACCCCCTCCCGTGCAATACCGGACGATCACCACTGACGGATTATCCGTACAACTCCATAGAAACCCCAGCGCGATTCCCCGGCAAGCGGAAAGGACAGCCGACGACAGACGCATGATTCAGGAAATGCCTTATGCCCACCCGAAACCATCCTCGACGTGCTCGGAGGAGAGCCGTGGATGAGCAAGAGGCCCCGCGAATGACAGCCTGCGGCGAAGGGCCCCCGATGGAGTTCAAGCGCTGCGAAACAGCGACAGCTTATGAGTTCTGCGCCAAAAACCTTCCCGACCCCTTCTTCCTGGAAAAGAGCGTCCCCGCAATCATCATGGAACTCGTCCAAGAAGGGCCCGTCACCGTCGCCCACGTTGCGGAAGTCGCCGGCGTTACCAAGCGAACGGCCAGCAGCCACCTGAACCGACTGGCTGCCGAGGGAGCCATCATCGCCCACGGCGAGACAAAGAGCAGGCGTTACAAGCTTTCCCCTCGCTAGCATCACAGCCCAACAAAAAACGGGCCCCTCATTCCGAGGGGCCCGTGGGACGCAGGGCGCTTGCCGCGCCGGGCATCGGGTGAATCGCGCTAGGCAGCGTTATCCAGCTGGCCGTAGCCGTAGCCAAAGCCCTGCTGGCGGCTGGGAGCCTGCTGCTGTTGCTGCTGCTGACTGGCAGCGTCGTCGCCGAGAACCACCTGAACGTCCTGGCTCTTGCCGTCGCGGTCGATGGTAAGGGTCACCGTGTCACCCGGCTGCTTGCCGCGCACGTCGAGCATGAGGTCGCTCGCGCTCTCCACGGCCTTGCCGTCGAAGCCGGTGACGATGTCGCCCTCCTGCAGACCCGCGGCAGCGGCGCCGGAATCCGGGCTCACCGCGGCGATGTAGGCACCCTCGTCAGCGGCCAGGCCGTAGCGCTGGGCCATCTGCGGGGTAACGTTGATCAGCGACACGCCGAGCTGCGCATGGGTGGGCGTCTGGCCGTCGATGATCTGGTTCGCCAGGTTCACCGCGTAGTTCACCGGGATGGCGAAGCCGACGCCGGAGTAGTTGCCGGAGTAGGAGGTGATGAGCGTGTTGATGCCGATGAGCTTGCCCTCGGCGTCCACCATGGCGCCGCCGGAGTTACCGGGGTTGATGGCCGCGTCGGTCTGGATCATGTTGGGGTAGATGGTGCTCTGGCCGCCGGCCATGCCCTGCTGATCGGAGGAGTCCATGATCTGGGAGCGGCTGGTGGCCGACACGATGCCCGTGGCCACGGACTGCTCCAGGCCGAAGGGGCTGCCGAGCGTCATGACCCACTCGCCGATGACCAGGTCGTCGGAGTCGCCGATCTCCATCGGGGTGAGGCCGCTCGCGTCCTTGCACTTGAGCACGGCCACGTCGGAGCTGGGGTCGGCGCCGACAAGCTCAGCCTCGTAGGTGGTGCCCTCGACGGTGACCTCGTAGGCCTCGCCGCCCTCGACCACATGGTTGTTGGTGATGATGTAGCCGTCCTCGGTCAGCACCACACCGCTGCCGAGCGACGTGGCAGCGAGCTCGCCGCCCTGCTGGCCCTGGCCGCCGCCCCAGCCGTAGCCGTACATGTTGCCATAGCCGCCGGTCTGGCGCGCGTACACGTCGATGGCCGCCACGGAGGGCAGGCACTTGGCGGAGACGACCTCGGGGAGCGTGGCGTCCTCGCCGTTCACGGTGATGCTCGTCCCCTGCTGGTTGTTCACGGTGGCGGAGGGCTCGACGGTGCCGCCGGACGCGCCGTTGGTCACGGCGTCCACCGCGCCCATCACGCCGAAGGCCAGCACGCACGCCACAAGCGCGCCAGCGAAGGCAATGAGGAAGGTCTTAGCGCCCGAGCTGCGCTTCTGCTCCGGCACCGGCGGCATGGGCGCATGCCCGGCCGTGGCGTAGGGCACGCCTGCGGCGGCGTGCTGCGGCTCATGGACGGGCGCGGTCTGGGCGGCAGGCATCGGCGTCGTCTGCGCCGGCTGGCCCTCGGCCCCGGGCTGCCCCGTGGGGCCCGGCACCGGAGGCATGCTGTTGTTCTCAGTCATGGTTCGCTCCTTGATCGGGTCTGACTGCATGTTCCTTATAGGGTCGATGAGACCGCCTGCGTCTGGCGAAGGGCCGTCAGGTTGGAGGGAGACGGCCGCTTCCAAGCGAATCCCATAGCGACGCGCTCACCTTATCACCCGCGCGAAAACGTCGCGATGCCTGCGCGGGAAACGTCATCCCCACGTCACGGAGATACACCAACTGACGTACTCCCGTAAGATGACGATGACGCCGAAGGGGTACAATCATCCGATAAACACCTGGCAGGACGCTCGCGCGCCCGCCGAACCGAAGCTGAGAGGATACGCCATGGAGCTGCCCGGACTCGTCACCGTCGATCCCGCCAACGAGGAGCTGGCCGTCAAGCTGGCCGAGATGGGAGGCGACGCCTTCCTCGAGGAGCTGTGGACCGTTGAGCTGCTGAGCGCCCTGCCCGCCGGCTCGCGCGGCGCCGACCGCGAGCGCTTCCTCTCGCGCGCCATCATCATGAACGACATCGTCGTGGGCGCACCCTACCAGGCCGTCTACTGCCTGGAGGACGCCTCTGCGCTGGCCGTCGCCTACCTCAAGAGCGACCTGGAGGGCCTCACGTGGGCCCACCTGGAGGAGAAGGCCGACCGCATCCTGACAGAGGAGGTCCTCTCCGAGGAGGAGGCCGCCGCCCTCGCCGTGCAGCTGGAGCGCATGGCCCCCATCTCCGTCTTCGACTGGGAGGAGCGCGAGCAGAAGGAAGGCGACTTCATCCACTTCGTCATGCTGGCGGTCGATGCGACCAAGCGCGGCACGGGGCGCTTCCGCAAGCTCATGACGCCGTTCTTCGACTATGCGGACGAGCACGGGATTCCCTGCTACCTGGAGACCTACTCCGATTCGCTCCAGGCGCTCTACGAGCACGTGGGGTTCGAGGTGCGTCACGTCTTCGAGAGCCCCGACTTCGCCATCACCGAGCGTGCCATGGTGAGGAAGCCGCGAAAGCAGTAGCCGCGCGGGCGAAGCGCCGGCCGGCGGGTGCTACCCCAGATGCGCCGTATCGCCCACCTTCCCCAGGCGAATGGCACCATCTTCCCAGATGACCTCGGTGAGGCTGGCGTTCTCTATCTTGAGGGGGTCGTTGACGCGCGTGCGGTCGCAGAGGTAGACCAGCGTGCGGATGACGAAGGCGTGGGTGACCACGAGGACGTCGCCGCCGCCCGCCTCCTCGGCCTGGGCCGCCGCCTCGGCGATGAACGCGCGCAAGCGCCCCTCGATGGTGGCGAAGTCCTCGGCGCGGCCCGTCGGGTCGACGCGCGCGAAGTAGTCCGCTATCTCGGGCAGGCGCTCGTTCTGCTCGGCGCGCACGAGGTCGCGACCGAAGCAGCCGATGAGCGCGCGGCGCATCTCCTCGCCCAGCTCGCCCTCGAGCCAGCCGTAGCACCACTCGCGCAGCCGGGCGTCCGCCGACACGGGGATGGATCGGTCGCCCTCGTCGAGGCCGCGCAGGCGCCGCTCGTTGGCGCGCGCCTCTAGCGCGACGGCAAGCGTCTCACGCGCGCGGCCGCTGTCGCTGGAATACGCCCAGATGAAGTCGGTATCCGCGAGTCCCTGACCCAGGCGGTAGGCCGCATACAGGCCGTTGCCCGTGAGCGGCGTGTCGCACCAGCCCTGCACCTTCCCCATGACGTTGAACAGCGTCTCGCCGTGACGCGCGAAGTGGAAGGTGACGGCCACGGCGCTCACTCCCCCGCCGAATCGGGTGCGGAGCCCGGCATGACGGAGGCTGCCACGCCCGTCTGCTCGGCAGCGTCGGCCGCAGACGCCAGGTACGTCGGGTTGGGCATGAGCCCCAAGCCCGCCGCGATGGCCGCCAGATCGTCGTCGGTCAGCGGATAGGCTAGCTCGGCCCCGCCGCAGAGCAGGCGGGCATCACGATAGATGGCCGCCGCCTTCACCACCACATCCGCCAGGCCGAAGGCCTCGTCGCACGTGGCGCCCGTGGCAAGCAGGCCGTGATGCGCCCAGACGACGGCTGCATGATCGCGCGCCGCTTCGGCCGTGAGGTCGGCCAGCTGGCGCGACCCGGGCACGGCCGTGGGCACGGCGCCCACGCCCTCGGGAAACACCATGATGCACTCGGTCATCGTCTTCCACAGCGCGCGGGTGATGGCGCGGGCGTCCGGCGGCAGCGCGAAGGTGAGCGCGATCACCGGCACGGGATGGCAGTGGTACACCACCCGGCACGCGCCATCAGTGGCCTCTTTGCGCACGCCGTGCAGGATGACGTGCGCCGCCAGCTCGCTCGTCGGGCGACCGTCGCCCTCGAAGCCCCAGACGGGACGCCAGAACGCGCCGCCCAGGTCTATCTCGATGATGCCGAGCGCGCGAGCGGGGGCGTCCTTGACGTTGCGGAAGTACGATCCCGCCGCCGTCACCAGCAGGCACTCCCCCGCCATGCTCGGCACCGCGGCCTCGAGCGGCTCCCAGGGACGCGGGCTCTCGGCGAAGTAGGGACGACACGCCTGGATCTCCTCGGCCGTCAGGCGGTAGGAGGCGTTGCTGCCGTTGCGCTCATGCCAGCCGCACGCCCAGCCGTCATCGCACAGCCGCGCGAGGGCGCGCACGAAGCCGCGCTGCTCCACGGCAATCGACGAGACGGCATCGCGCGCCTTGGAGACGCCCTGGTCGAAGAGGCCCTTCACGTCCATAGGCTAGCCCTGCTCGTAGCGCGAGAGGAACGCGCGGGTGCGCTCGTGCGCGGGGTTGTTGATGACGTCCGCCGCACGGCCCGCCTCCACCACGCGGCCGTCGTCCATGAAGATGAGGTGGTCGGCCACGTCGCGCGCGAAGCTCATCTCGTGGGTGACGATGACCATGGTCATGCGCTCGGCCGCCAGGTCGCGGATGACCTGGAGCACGTCGCGGGTGAGCTCGGGGTCGAGCGCGCTCGTGGGCTCGTCGAAGAACAGCACGTCGGGATTGAGCGCGAGCGCCCGGGCGATGGCCACGCGCTGCTGCTGCCCTCCGGACAGCTCGCAGGGCACCATGTCCTCCTTGCCGGCCAGGCCCATCTTCGCCAGCAGCTCGCGAGCCTGGGCCTCCACCTCGTCCTTCGGGCGCTTCTGCACGCAGATGGGCGCGTCCGCGATGTTCTTGAGCACCGTGTAGTGCGGGAACAGGTTGAAGTTCTGGAATACGAGGCCAAAGCGCGTCTTGGCCTGGGCGAGCACGTCCTTGCCGCCGTAGACGGCACGGCCGGCATCGCTGGTGCGCGTCACCGCCAAATCGCCGTAGGACAGATCGCCCGCATCGAGCGTCTCCAGCAGCGTGAGACAGCGCAGAAGCGTCGACTTGCCGCCGCCCGACGGCCCGATGATGGCCAGCACGTCGCCGCGGTTGACGGTGAGCGAGATGTCCTTGAGCACCTCGTTGGCGCCGAACGCCTTCTTCGCGTGCTCGAGCGTGACGACGGGGGCGTTTGCGTTAGTCATGGTAGTAGTCCAGCTTCTTCTCGACACGGTTGAGGATGAACTCGATGAGCAGGCAGAACACCCAGTAGATGAGCGCGGCGATGGCGTAGGGCAGCATGGAGACCTCGCGCGCGGCCAACGCCTTGGCAGCCGAGAACATCTCGGCAATGCCGAGCACGAAGGCAAGCGAGGTATCCTTCACCAGGGTGATGACCTCGTTGCCCATGGCGGGCAGGATGCGCTTGATGACCTGGGGTAGCACGATCTTCATGAACGTCTGGGCCCGCGAGTAGCCCAGCACCGCAGCCGCCTCGTACTGGCCGCGCGGGATGGACTGGATACCCGAGCGGTAGATCTCGGCGAAGTAGGCAGCATAGTTGAGGATGAAGCCGATGGCGCAGGCGGAGAACTTCCAGTCCGACCCCATGTTCAGGCCCAGCAGGTAGTACGGGCCGAACATGATGGCCATGAGCTGCAGCATGAGCGGCGTGCCGCGCAGCACCGAGATGTAGAGCTGGGCCAGCCAGGCCAGCGGCTTGAAGCGACTCATGCGTGCGAGCGCCACCACCACGCCCAGCGGCAGGGAGCCGACGAGCGTCACGACGAAGATCTGCGCCGTGAGCAGAAAGCCCTCTCCCAGAATGCCCATCATCACCGAGAATTCCACCGTACCTCCTCTTCAAGCCCGGTATCGCTTGCCGCGAAGCCGTCGCACGGCCCCTCGGCAAACCTACCGATACGACAGCGAATGCCGCGGGAGACCCACGGCATTCGCCCGGTTACCTCATATGCCCCAGTCTAGCGCACTAGAGCGCCAAAGGGGATGGCGTTAGTCGACCAGCACCCAGTTATCAATGGTGATGCCGTACTCGCCCCACTTCTCGCAGAGCTCGGCGATGGTGCCGTCGTCGTACATCTCCTTGAGCGTCTTGTTCACCGCGTCGACCATGGCCGCGTCGCCGTCCTTGGCGAAGCCCACGGCGTAGTTCTCGGTGGACAGGGGCTCAAGCTTCACGAACACGTCGGGCTTGGCGGCCATCTGGTAGTCGGCGATGGACAGGTCGCAGGCCACGGCGTCCACGGCGCCGGACTCCAGCTGCATGAAGGCGTTGTTGTAGTCACCGATGGTCTGGGCCGCGCCGCCGGCGAAGGTGTCGGCCAGGGCCTTCTGGCCCTCCTCGTCCTCGAGCACGTCAAGGGCGGCGGAGTCGACCTGGGTCATGACGTTCTTGCCGGCCAGGCCCTCGAGCGAGTCGATGCCGGAGTCAGCCTTCACCACGACCACCTGCTCATTGTGCATGTAAGGCTTGGAGAAGGCGTACTTGCCCTCACGGCCCTCCATGGTGAAGCCGTTCCAGATGCAGTTGATGGTGCCCTGGTTGAGCAGCGCGTCCTTGGCATCCCAGTCGATGGCCTCCAGCTCCAGATCCCAGCCGTTGCGTTCGGCCACCTCGGTGGCCAGGTCGATGTCGAAGCCGGTCAGGTTGCCGTCGTCGCCGACGAAGCCGTAGGGCGGGTAGGCGTTGTCCAGGCCCACGACGAGCGTGGTCTTCTCCTCCTTGGCCGGAGCGTCCTTGTCCTCGGCCTTCTTGTCGGACGCCGGCGCGCCGGCGCAGCCGGCCAGCAGCAGCGCGGACAGGCTCAGGGCCGCCGCGGCGACGATGAGCGCCTTCATCTTCTTCATAGTCAGTTCCTCCCATATGATCTGGCGTGATGGCGGCCGTCCCTCTCGCGACCGTTCCATCACTCTACCGTAGTAAAGTGAAGTCAGTATAGCACAGCCGGCGACAGCGACACGGGAATCGGGCGAACGGCGGCTGGCGCGCGGAATGGGTCGCGGGCAGGCGTTGAAGGCGGGCGCCGGCTCGGCGCCCCCCACCCGCCACGGGCGACGGCGAGCGGGCGCCAGCGGGCCCCTGCAGCAAGCTGGGGTGTTTTTGGTCATTT
Source organism: uncultured bacterium (assembly GCA_947649215.1). Classification (GTDB taxonomy): domain Bacteria; phylum Actinomycetota; class Coriobacteriia; order Coriobacteriales; family Eggerthellaceae; genus Enterorhabdus. Next base: position 9,424 of record CANSQW010000020.1, read on the forward strand.
GCTTCGAAATTCCGAGGGTAAACGGGGTGCCCCTTAAGCGTAAGCGAGCGTTTCCCCAGGTCGCGAAAACGCCTCGCCGGACAAAAGCCCCAAATCGAGCCCACGCAGCCCGGCAGCCTCGGAATTTCGAAGCAAATGACCGTTTTTCGCGAAGGCCCGTGCTAGCGACGACGGTCGAAGAGGCGCGGGCGCTTGCCAGGACGGCGTATTTGAAGCGGGCGCGGCTCGAAGTCGAACAGCTCGGCGGTCTCCACGGCAGACGATACGGAGACGCACCCCTGCAGGCACGAGTCGGCGCACAGGCGGCACTGCACGCAATCGGCGGCGGAGAACTCCACGGCGCGGTAGCCCGGATCCTCCTCCTCGTCGGGCGCGAGGCTCGCCAGCACGGACTTGGGCTTGTCGGCCGGCTTCTCGTCTTCCTGATCGGCATGGCGCAGGGCGCCGGTGGGGCAGAACATCACGCACATGCCGCAGCCGGTGCACTCCTCCGGGTCGATGGATACCGAGCCGAAGCGGCGCGTGTCGATGACCGGCTCCACGCTCTCGCCCAGCGCGTCCATGGCGTCGAGCAGGCGGAAGTTGCGCTCAGGCTCGAACTGCGGCAGGCGGCCGGTCTTGCCCACGCCCAGCCGCTCGCGCAGGGTGGCCATCTTGTTCTTCTGGTTCTGGTGCAGCGCATCGGCGATGGCCTTCTCCGCCGCGGTCATGGCCACGTCCTTGGCCATGGAGGTGGCGCTCGTGAAGAAGCCGCGGCGGGCCGCGCCGCGCGCCTTCATCGCGTCGCCCACGATGTCGGACGGGAACTCGGAGACACGCGTCACGGGCATCGCGCAGCCCTGGGCGTCCATCAGCGTGCGCGCCGTGGCCACCGTGGCGTCGATGGCCGGGCCGGTGGCGCGGTACTTGCAGGTCTTGCAGGTGCCGTCCACCAGAACGACCTCAGTCGCCCCGTTGGCGACCAAGTCGAGGATGTCCTCCTCCACCATGCGGCCGAGGCACGGCACCGCGGCATACTTGTCCGGGTCGCCGATGTTGCGAGCGGCCATGCGCGCGCAGGCGAAGACGGCACGACCCTCCCCTGCGGCCCGCATCGAGCCGGCGATGTCCACCGCCAGGTCCTCGGCCATGGGATCAAGCGAGATGAGCGCGCCGGTCGGGCACACGGCCACGCAGGCTCCGCAGGCCACGCAGGCTCCGTTGGACACTTTCAGCTCGTTGTTGCCCACCTCAATGGCATCGGCGATGCACGCGTCGACGCAAAGGCGGCACTTCGAGTTGCGGTTGCGCACGGCCACGCAGCGGTCAGGCGCAGCCACCACCGACGCGCTCTCAAGCGCCTCGGCCATCTCCATCACGTCGTTGATCGTAGGCATGGGATCCCTCTTCTCCTGCGAAAGGCGGGCGGCCCGGAGGGCGGGGCGCGGGCCTTCCGGCTACTCTTCCAGGTACGAGTCCTCGATGCGCTTGAGCTCGTCGGGGGTGTTGGCGTTGATGAAGCAGCCGCCGTGGGGCTCGGCCTCGAGCACGCGCTTTTGGGAGAACTCCTCCACGTGCACCTCCGGGTCCTCCAGCAGCGACTGGGCGCGGCGGTCGCCTCGGTCGAGCGCGCGGCGCACGGCCGGCAGGCAGCCGGATCGGCGGTAGAGGGCGTGGAAGGGCTCGAAGCCGTGCTTGTTGACGGGTACCACCACGTCTGCCCCCGTGCCGGCCATGACGAGCGACTCGGCCACCACGAGCGCGGCACTCGCGAACACCATGTCGCAGGCCACCACGGCCACGTACGGGTTGCGCGCCGCGGTGAGCGCCGTGTAGAGGCCCGGCAGCGCGCCGCGGAAGTCGAAGGCGTCGCCCACCAGCTTGATGTCCAGATCAGGATACGTCTCGGCCAGGAAGCCCAGGCGGTCGTGCTCGTTGGTGGTGATGACCAGCTCATCGGCCACGGGGGCCAGCCGCTCGATGAGGCGGCAGATGAGCGGGCGTCCGGCAAAGGGAACCGTGGCCTTCGACTGGCCCATGCGCCGGCTCTCGCCACCGGCCTGGATGACCACGGTCAGGCGCGGGCGGACGTAGTGCTCCTCGAGGAAGTCGGTCAGGCCGTCCACGTCGTCCAGGTCGAAGGCGGGGACGTTGAACAGGACGGCGGCCTGGCGCGCCTCGGGGATGTCGGTGACGACGGCCACCGTGTTGGCGTCGGGCATCTTGTGAGCCAGGTCGTCGGCCGTGGTGTGGGCGTGGGGGTCGGCAGGCGCGGCGTCGGACGCGGGCTCCGCGGCGGGGGCGCCGGCTGCGGCAGCCTCCTTCTCGCGCTGGGCCTGCTCACGGTAGCGCTGCACGAAGTCGGTGCCCAGCGGCTCGCCGGCGCGGGCCGCCTTCAGCATGGCCTCGGCCACGTGCACGTCGGCGGGGTTTCCGGAGCGCATGATCTCGATGGTGGGCAGGCCGCTCTTGCGATAGCCCTCCACCACCACGATGTCGTGGCCCGGCATGGAGCGCACGATCTCGCTGCACTCGAGCTCCTCCTCGACCGTCTTGATGCGGGCCATCTGACCGGGGCACGCGATGACCGTCTCGGAAGCCCCGGCTGCCCGGTGGCGGTAGGAGTCCTTGCCGGGATAGTCGATCTCGAAGCCGGCGTGGCTGTGGTGCTTGACGCTGCCCACGTCATGGCCGCGGCCCACCAGGCATGCGATGAGCTGCTCGATGAGCGTGGTCTTGCCAGAGTTATGGCGGCCGACGACGGCCACCGCAGGGCTGGGTACGTTAACCATGATCCCTCCTTGTT
>CANSQW010000021.1 GCA_947649215.1 uncultured bacterium
CCCTGCGGGCGCGCCGGCAGCCGGTGAGACGTCGGGCTCCGTCATGGGGCGAGCTGCTCGCGATGCGTCCCTCGCCGGCGCGGCGGCGGGCCGCCCTTCCCGCGGATCCCTCCGTGGCGGGCGTGAGACCTTCCGCTACGACGGCCTGCGCGACGAGGTGCGCGAGCTGGGCGAGGCGCGCCCGTCCCGCGGGTCGCGCGGCGCGACGGGTGCCTCTCCGGCGCCTGCCCGTCCACGTCCCAGCTGGATGCCGGCCGAGGACGAATCCACGCCCCGCGCTGAGCGGCCGTCCCGCGATGCGCGCGCCGAGGGCATCGAGGACGAGCCGCCTTCCGGCAAGCACGGCCTGATGGGGCGCCTGTCGAAGGCGCGCCGCAACGCGTCTAAGGCCAAGGCCGACCGCGAGTTCACCCGCCGTTACGGTGACGACAAGCCCTCGGCCGCCGAGTCGGGGCCCCGCGCCGCCGTCTACGAGACTCAGATGGGCCGCCAGCACAAGCGTGCCGCGCGCCTGCAGGACGGCCGAGACGCCGCGCGGCGCTCGTCTGCCCCGTCCCGCCCCTCCGACAAGCGCGAGGGGGGCTCGGCTCGCAACCGGCTGGTCACCCTGGGTGCCGTGGCGGTGTGCCTGCTGCTGACCTGCGTGTTCCTGTATCCGCCGGCTCAGCAGTACTACCAGGAGGTGCGCGAGCGCGACCGCCTGCAGGCCGAGTACGCCGCCATCCAGCAGCGCAATGACGCCATCCAGCGCGAGGTGGACTACCTCTCGGCCGACGCCGGGGTGCAGGACAAGGCCCGCGCGGAGTTCGGCTGGGTGATGGAAGGCGAGCGCTCCGTGAGCGTCACGGGCGTCGACGTGCCGGACGACTCGAAGTTCACGGCTAACATCGTGGCAGGCGAGGTTCCCGCACCCGATACCTGGTACTCCTTCCTCGATCCGCTGTTCGGGGTGGGCTAGCGCCGCCTTCCGGCCATCGTGCCGCCGACCGCGGGCCGACGGCTTTTCCGCAAGCGAAGGGAGCACGTCATGGGGTACCTCCCCGGCCGCTACGCGGCCATTGACATCGGAACCGTCACCTGCCGCATGCTCGTCGCCGACGTGGCGGCTGACGGGGCCATCACCGAGCTGACCAAGGAATACGCCATCACCAACCTCGGCGAGGGGGTGGATGCCTCGGGCCTGCTCTCGCGCGCTGCCATGGATCGCGTGCTGGCGGCGGTCGACCGCTACCTCGCGGTGCGCGACGCCCTGGCCGAGCCGGGCCGCCCCGTCACCACCATCGCCATGGCCACCTCGGCGGCCCGTGATGCGGCCAACGGCGCTGAGTTCGCCGCGCTTTTGGCCGAGCGCGGCGTCACGCTGGCGGTCATTCCCGGCCAGCGCGAGGCTGCGCTCTCGTTCCTGGGCGCGAGCAGCGGCTTTCCCGGCGAGGACGTGGCGGTGGTGGACATCGGCGGCGGCTCCACCGAGGTGGTGGCCGGCCGCGCCGGCGCGGAGCCGGCGATGGCCCGCTCCTTCGACGTGGGCTGCCGGCGCATGACCGAGCGCTTCCTCGCATCCGACCCGCCCACGGCCGCCGAGCGCGAGGCCGCCCGGGCCTGGGCGCACGACGAGATGGCTCCCTACTTCGCCGACCTGCGTACAGCGGTAGGCGTGGAGCGCATGGTGGCCGTGGCGGGGACGGCCACCACGGTGGTGTCCGTCCGCGAGGCGATGGCCGTCTACGACTCGGCGCGCGTGCACCGCGCCTTCGTATCCGCCGCCGACCTGCGCGCGGTGGCCGAGCGCCTGGAGAAGCTGCCCCTCGCCGAGCGCGAGCGCGTGGTGGGGCTCGACCCGGGGCGCGCTCCGGTCATCGTGGCGGGCATGGTCATCCTGGAGGAGGTGCTCGCCCTCATGGGCCTGCCCGGCTTCACGGTGAGCGAGTCCGACATCCTCGACGGCATGGTGCTCGAGGCCGCTCGCGGCTAGCCTCGCCTGCGGCCCGTGGGCTTCCGCCGCCGTGGCATGAGTGTAAGGTTTTTCCCGGTGCCGCTGTGCTAACATGATGGGCTGTGCTGCGGGGGCGTGGCGGAACTGGCATACGCAGCGGACTTAAAATCCGCCGCCGCAAGGCTTAAGGGTTCGAACCCCTTCGCCCCTACCAACATCTTCCGCCGCACCCTGACCGTCCGACCCTAGGCAAGAAAGCGCTATGGATACCATCAACGAGATCATCGCGGGCGTCGAGAAGCCCCCCACCTCCTTCGAGGAGTACCTGACCTGCTATGCGAACGAGGTGGGCGCGCTCGTCAACGAGTACATCCCTCGTGGCACCCATCCCGACATGAACCGCTACCTCTACGAGCCCCTGTTCTCCTACAGCCAGAACGGCGGCAAGCGCCATCGGCCGCTCATCTGCTTCGCGGCCTGCCAGGCCGTGGGCGGCAACATGGAGCGCGCCACCTCGGCGGCTGCGGCTATCGAGCACTTCCACACGGCGGCGCTCATCCACGATGACATCGCCGACGAGGCCGAGCTGCGCCGCGGCGAGCCGTGCCTGCACCTCACCGAGGGGCTCGGCCTGGCCATCAACATGGGCGACCTGGCGCTTTCCCTGGTCAACGGCACGGTGATGAACGATGCCAACCTCGACGACGCCACCAAGGTGCGCGTGGTGACCGAGCTCATCAACATGACGCGCCGCACCATCGAGGGCCAGGCGCTCGACATCGGCTGGGCGCGTGACGGCCGCTACGACATCACGCCCGAGGACTACCTGGTCATGGCCACGCACAAGACCGCCCACTACTCGGGCGCCGTGCCCCTGGCCATCGGCGCCATCATCGGCGGCGGCACGGACGCCCAGGTGGAGGCCCTGCGCAACTACGGCCTGGACACGGGCCTGGCGTTCCAGATCCAGGATGACCTGCTCAACCTGGTGGGCAGCGAGGAGTCCACGAAGAAGGACTTCCGCAACGACCTGACCGAGGGCAAGCGCACGCTCGTGGTGGTGCACGCGCTGCAGAACTCGCCGCAGCGCGACCGCCTGATCGAGATCCTCTCCTCCAAGGAGAAGGATCCGGCCGTGCTGGCCGAGGCCGTGGAGATCATGGAGGCGAGCGGCTCGGTGGACTATGCGCGCGCCTACGCGGAGAACCTTACGAGCATCGCGAAGAACCGCCTCATCGACATGGTGGAGCCGTCGCCCTCGCGCGACTTGCTCGTGTCCATGGCCGACTGGTTCGTGAGCAGGTTGAAGTAGCCATGAAGGCCATCGAGATCGGCCAGACGGGCCCCGCCGTCGAAGACGTCCAGCATCGCCTGATGCTCATCGGGCACCTGACGGAGGACCAGGTGACGGGCGCCTACGATGAGGCCACCGCCCAGGCCGTGCGCGCGTTCTGCCGCAACGTGGGCGTGCCCGAGTCGTCGGAGGTGACCGAGAAGGTGTGGGCGGCCCTGGTGGACGCGTCCTATTCGCTCGGCGACCGCACGCTCTACCTGCGTATGCCCTACTTCCACGGCCATGACGTGCTCGAGCTGCAGCAGGCTCTCGGCGCGCTCGGCTTTGCCGTGGGGCATGAGGACGCCATCTTCGGCGCCTATACCGAGATGGCCCTCCGCAAGTTCCAGCTGAACCTGGGCCTGCCCTCGGACGGCATCGCCGGTGCCTACACCTATGCGGCCCTGCGCAACCTCCATCACTCGTGGGAGGGGAAGGGCGCGGCCCACGCGCCGCTGCACCTGGGCTTCGCGCGCGCGGCCGATGTGCTAGAGGCCAACGCGCTGTGCCTGTTCGGCACCGACGGCTTCGCGCGGTCGGTGGCCTCGCGTATGTCGAACCTGGCGCTGGCCACGAACCCGGCCTCCAAGATCGTGAGCGCCGACGCGCTCTCGGTGGCGCCGGACGACGGCATGCTGCTCGTGCACGTGGCGGTGCAGGGCGCCCCGGTGGAAGAGGCCGTGCCCGCCGTGGACTGCACCGATGACGAGGGGCTTTCCCTGCGGCTCAAGACCGCCATCGCGGCAGCGCGCGCCGCGCGCCCGGCTCGCATCACGCTGGCGCTGCCAAGCCAGATGTGGGAGGACGCCGGCGCCGACCGCTCGGCCCAGCACTTCGCTATCACGCTGCTCGACGCGCTCTGCCTGGCGCTCTCGGAGTAGCGCGCTGCCTGCGGCTCGCGCCCGCGTTCCCGGCGTGGAGCCGTCAGCCTGCCTCCCTTCCCGGCGCCTTTGTTTCGCCAGGGTTAACTGTGCCGTTTTCCCGCTGGGGCCGGTGGTACAATGCTGGGGTTTTACGTAAGCATTACCGGAAGGGGAGCGTACATGGCACGTCCCATGACCATGGCGGAGAAGATTCTCGCCGCCCACGCCGGCCTGGACGAGGTGGAGCCGGGGCAGCTCATCGAGTGCGACCTGGACCTGGTGCTGGCCAACGACGTGACGGCGCCCATCGCCATCAAGACCGTTCGCGAGATCACCGACCGCGTGTTCGACCCGGAGCGCGTGGTGCTCGTCCCAGACCACTATGTGCCCAACAAGGACATCAAGAGTGCCGAGCAGGCCAAGATCGTGCGCGACTTCGCGCGCGAGCAGGGCGTCACCCACTACTACGAGGTGGGCTGCATGGGCGTTGAGCACGCGCTTCTGCCCGAGCAGGGCGTGGTGGGCGCGGGTGACCTGGTCATCGGCGCCGACAGCCACACCTGCACCTACGGCGCGCTCGGAGCCTTCACCACGGGCGTGGGATCCACCGACGCCGGCGTGGGCATGGCCACGGGCAAGGCGTGGTTCAAGGTGCCCGAGACCATCAAGTTCGTCATCGACGGGAAGCTGGCCCCGGGCGTGACCGGCAAGGACGTCATCCTGCACATCATCGGCATGATCGGCGTGGACGGGGCCCTGTACCAGGCCATGGAGTTCACCGGCAGCGCCATCGAGGCGCTTCCCATGGACGAGCGCCTGTCCATCTCCAACATGGCCATCGAGGCGGGCGGCAAGGCCGGCCTCATCCCCGTGGACGACGTGACCCGCGCCTACATGGACGGGCGCGTCGAGCGTCCCTACACCGCCTACTACTCTGACGAGGACGCCGAGTTCGCGCGGGTCATCGAGATAGACGCCGCCGATATCGTGCCCACGGTGGCCTTCCCGCACCTGCCCTCCAACACGCGCCCCGTGGCCGAGGCGCGCGACGTGCGCATCGACCAGGCCGTCATCGGCAGCTGCACCAACGGGCGCCTGGACGACATGCGCCAGGCCGCGGCGGTGCTCCGCGGGCGCAAGGTGCACCCGGACGTGCGCTGCATCGTCATCCCCGCTACCCAGCAGGTCTACCGCCAGTGCATGGAAGAGGGCCTGATGGACGTGTTCCTGGACGCCAACTGCGCCGTGTCCACGCCTACCTGCGGCCCGTGCCTTGGCGGCTACATGGGCATCCTGGCCGCGGGGGAGCGCGCCATCGCCACCACGAACCGCAACTTCGTCGGCCGCATGGGCGATCCCACGAGCGAGGTCTACCTGTCCTCGCCGGCGGTCGCCGCCGCCAGCGCCGTGCTGGGGCACATCGGCCTGCCGGACGACCTGGAGCCCGTCGCCTGCGCGGCGGACGCGGAATAGGAGGAGCCATGGAGTTCAAGGGCACCGTCCATCGCTACGGGCGCGACGTCGACACCGACGTCATCATCCCGGCGCGCTACCTCAATACCTCCGACCCTGCTGAGCTGGCCCGCCATTGCCTCGAGGACCTGGATGCCGGGTTCGTCGAGAAGGTGGCGCCGGGCGACATCATCGTGGCCGAGGAGAACTTCGGCTGCGGCAGCTCGCGCGAGCACGCACCCATCGCCATCAGGGCGGCCGGCGTGGACGTGGTCATCGCCAAGTCCTTCGCGCGCATCTTCTACCGCAACGCCATCAACACGGGGCTCGCCATCATGGAGTGCCCCGAGGCGGTGGACGCCATCGCCGACGGCGACGTGGTGAGCGTGGACGCCGACGCGGGCGTCATCACCGACGAGACCACCGGCCAGACCTTCACGGCCCAGCCGTTCCCCCCGTTCATCCGCGAGATCATCGAGGCCGGCGGCCTGGTGAACCGCTGGAAGGCGCGGCTGGGGTAGAGACGCATGGTCAATTGGTGGACGCGCCGCCTCCGGTCAGGGGGAGGCGCGCTCGCCGTTAGAATGACGGCAGCTGGCGAAGTCCGATTGCGGGCGGCGCTCCCCGAAGGGAGTGATCGCCTATGGAGGTATTCCGAGAAATCCTGAACGTCGCTGCGGCCATTGCCACGGTCGCCGGGTTTCTGCTCGAGACGTGGAGGGAATATAAGCAATGCCGGATGACGAAGGGAGAAAAGGAAAAGGCCGGCGGCAACCGGCCTTAACCTAATCAACTGAACCTGCGCCGCCCGTCCATGGGTCACAACCTACGGGCTTCGCCGGCTCCATGAGTATACCAGGAAAGAGGCGTGAAATGAAGACGTACCGCATCTGCTTGCTTCCGGGTGATGGCATTGGCCCGGAGATCATCGCCGAGGGCGTGAAGGTGCTTGACGCCGTGGGCGAGAAGTACGGCGTGGGCTTCACCTACGACGAGGCCCTCATCGGCGGCATCGCCATCGACGAGACGGGCGAGGCGCTGCCTGCGGCCACGCTGGAGACGGCCAAGGCGTCCGACGCCGTGCTGCTCGCGGCCGTCGGCGGCCCGAAGTGGGATACCACCGACCCGACGCGCCCTCGTCCCGAGCAGGGACTGCTGGGCATCCGCAAGGAGCTGGGGCTCTACGCCAACCTGCGCCCGGTGACCATCTTCAACGCCCTGGCCGGCGCCTCCACGCTCAAGCCCGAGGTCATCGACGGGGTCGACCTGCTCATCGTGCGCGAGCTCACCGGCGGCCTGTACTTTGGCGAGCGCGAGCGCTTCTACGACGAGGAAGGCGCCGGCGAGGACGGCGGCAACGGCCAGCGCGCCTACGACACGCTGGAGTACCGCGAGTATGAGATCCGCCGCATCGCGCGCCATGCCTTCGAGATGGCTCGCAAGCGGCGTTCCAAGGTGTGCTCCATCGACAAGGCCAACGTGTTGGAGACGAGCCGCCTGTGGCGCGAGATCGTCCATGACGTGGCCAGGGACTATCCGGATGTGGAGCTCTCGGACATGCTGGTGGACAACGCCGCCATGCAGCTGATCTGCCGCCCGTCCCAGTTCGACGTGGTGGTGACCGAGAATATGTTCGGCGACATCCTGTCGGACGAGGCGTCCATGCTCTCCGGCTCGCTCGGGATGCTGGCGAGCGCCAGCCTGGGCGACGGCGTGGCGCTCTACGAGCCGAGCCACGGCAGCGCGCCGGACATCGCCGGCCAGGGCATCGCCAACCCGCTCGCGCAGATCCTCTCGGTGGAGATGATGCTGCGCTACAGCTTCGGCATGCAGGAGGCTGCCGACGACGTGCTGGCCGCCGTGACCGCCGTGCTGGACGCGGGCTTCCGCACCGGTGACATCAAGCAGGCTGACACGCCCGAGGACAAGGTGGTGGGCACCGAGTTGATGGGCTCGCTCGTGGCCGAGCAGATCCAGCCGACCGAGAAGTTCGCCGAGCTGTGGGGCCGCCATCCCGATGACTGGAAGGACTACCGCGCGAACTAGGGAGGCTCCGTCTTCCGCGCATCGCAGTGCCGGCGCCCTCGCGACTGTCGCGGGGGTGCCTTTGCGTGGGGAGCGAGCCGGGCTTCGCGCCCGCTTCCGGCGCCGCTGTCCCCGAGCCTCGCGACTCCGGATGCTTCGCCCTTGACGCGGGACGCGATAACGGCTTGAATGGTGGAGATACCCAGAGCGCGTTCCGGGGGAACGGGACGCCGACGAAAAGGAGACTCCTATGACTGCCATCAAGCTTGCCGTCCCCACCATGGGCGCCGCCGGCCTGGACGCCGAGCGCAGCGGCCACTTCGGCCACTGCGACTGCTTCACCATCGTCACCATCGCTGACGGCGAGATCACCGAGGTGGCCGCGCTGGACAACCCGCCTCATGAGGAGGGCGGCTGCCTGCGTCCCGTCAGCCTGCTGCACGACGCCGGCGTGGACGCCATCGTGGCGGCCGGCATGGGCATGCGCCCGATGATGGGCTTTGCCGATGCGGGCATCACCGTGTACTTCGAGAACCAGACCCCCAACGTGGGCAAGGTGGCCGAGATGGTCGCCGCTGGCCAGGTGCCCACCATGGGCCCCGAGAACGCCTGCCACCACTAGGCGCCGGCCGTGCGCGTCGCGTGAGTGCGCGACGGCGCTGAGGAGCGTTTTGGGAGGTCGCCTTTGGGCGGCCTCCTTTTTTGCGCTGAGGGAGGCGGCGAATGTGAGATCGGCGTTTTTTGGCCATGGTTGTGGACGGAAATCGCCGATCTCACATTCGGGTGGACAAAAATTGCCGATGTCACATGCTTTCGTCGCTCTGCCTGCTCCCTTGCTTCGGGGCTTCTGAAGAAAGCCCAGTTCAGGGGCTTGCCTGTTGATCGAGATCTTCCGGGCTGCCTGGAAGCGGGCGCCAAAGATGGTGAGATCGGCGTTTTTTGACCACAATGCGCCGCTCGCCGCGCGGGCGCTCGAGATCTTCGCGGCTGCGGGCGCTCGGGCGCTCGGGTGCTCGCGATCCCCGCGGCTGTGGCGTGCAGGCGCTTCGGGCGTGCCTTGGGCGGGCGCGGCTTGCGCTACAATTGCGGTGAGACATGAGCGGCGTCCCCCGGGGGCGCCTTGTTGATTTGGAGTGCCATCGTGGATACCGTGGGCGGGGCGCCGGAGCCCCGCGTGTTCAGCATAGGCGGGCTGGCCGGGATGATCGGCAGCTCGCGGCGGGTGCTCGACGGGGCGCTGGCGCCGTTTCCCGGGGAGGGCGCGGGCGAGGCGTCGTTCGCCGAGCCGCTGCCGGGCGGGGTGCTGCCTGGGCCTGACGGCGCGGTGCTGCGCCTGCCGACGGAGGCCCCGGCTGCGCTCGGCGGCTGCGCCATCGAGCCGGGCGCAGCTGTGGGCTGGGTGTGCGGCGCCCTGCCGGCCCCTTTCAAAGACGACCGCTACCTCGTGGAGTTCACGGGGCGCAGCGAGGTGCGCGTGCTGGCGTACCTCGACCGCTTCGGCCGCGCCTTCGCCGCCGATGAGCCGAGCGAGGTGCCGCCGGCCCGCATTCCCGATCTGGCGTTCGTGCGCGATGACGAGGTGGCGCCGGAGGCCGATGAGGCGGGCTGGGTGGTAGTTGCCGACACGGGCGGCGAGGAACGGCGCGTGGCGTCGTACCGGGTGAGCGCAGGGCGCTACGACCTGTTCGGCAGCTGGTATGACTTCGGCGCCGCCGCGTGCGGGCTGGCTTATCCCGATGCGCTGGCGCGGGCGTATCTGGCCTGCGTCTACCGCCCGTCGCTTACGGGCATCCCCGTGCCGTCGAGCGGCCTCGGGTGCATCTTCGAGCTGCTGGGGGCCGCCAACCCGGTGCGCGGGCTGCGTGCCGTGCGCCTGCTGGTGGAGCGTGCCCAGCGTGATCCGGCCCTGCGGCCGCCGGCGCTGGCGTCGCTGCTGGTCACATGGCTGGAGGACGCGGGCTTCACCGACCGTGCGAGTCGCGGCTGGCTCTACGGTGCCGACGACGAGGGGCCGCTGCGGCTCATCCGCACGCGGCGCTACGCGAACACCTTCTACCTGGGCGAGGTCGACGAGGGGGCCGGCATCTCGGAGCGGACGATCTGGGCGGTTGAGTCGGCGCTCAATCGCTTCCTGCTGCTGAGCGACGCCCTGGGCGCGCAAGCGGCTCTGGCCGATGAGGCCGTGTGCGCCCGCTGGGACGAGGCCCTGCGCGTAGGCATCGCCTCGCAGGTGGGCGGCGCGGCGCAGCCGGGCGGCGGGGAGGCTGTGCCGGCGGGGGAGTGGGACGCGCGCGTGTCGGTGGCCGAGGCCCTTGAGCACCTGCGGCTGCCGTATCGCTTTCGCGCGGCGTTCGACCTGGACGTGGCCGCACCGGGCGCGGCGGCCTTCCTGGTGACGGCGCCTGACGCCTCGCTCATGCCGCGGCGCCGCTATGATGAGGCAGCGGCGTGCTGGGTGGAGCTTGCTCCCGCCGAGCGCGACCAGATGGCTCGCGCCTACGCGGCGCAGCTGGGCATCGCCCTGGCGAGCGCGGCTTTCGCGGCGTCCGGGTCCATCGACGAGGTGATGGTGACCGCCCGCCCGCTCGCGGCGGGGGAGGGTGGCGCCGCGGACGACGACGGGGCTGCAGGAGATGACGTCGCGCGGTACTCGTGGGACGAGGCCGCTGCCCTCGTGCTGGCCGATGACGGGGCGCTCGCGTCCGATGCTCCCGACGCCGACCTCGCGGACGGCGCCCTCTTCTACCAGGTGACCTTCGACCGGGCGCGCTTCGTCGGCCGCGGGGTCGCGTCGGCGGCATCGGATGACCCGGTGGCGTTCCTCGGCTCCTTCGGCGCCGTGCTGGGGTCGTCGCTGGGAGACGCCGCGGTCGCGGGCGACCTGGGCCCTCAGCCGCGCGACCCCTTCTGCCTGCTGGAGGGTCGTCCCGCCCGCGCGGTGCGCGAGGACGCGCCCGAGTGCGTCGACGCCCCGCTTGACGAGGCCTGGCAGCAGGCCCTGGGCGCGCGCTCAGCCCGCGATGTGCGCGTCGTCTATGACGGCGGGCTGCGCCGCGCGGCCGACGAGCTAGCCGAGGCCGTGGCCAGCGCCGCCACCGTGCAGGAGGCCATTCGCTAGGTGCTGGCCGTCCAGGGCGCCACGGGCGATCCGCTCGTGTACCAGGGTTGCACGCGGCTGATGACGGCGCTCACGCAGGGCAGCGTGGCCCTGGGCGAGCGCGAGGCCGTGTGCGCATGCCTCGTCGGCGAGAGCCCGCTGGCCGAGGCCGTGGCCCGGGCCCGCGCCGCCGCGCCCGCCGACCCGCAGCGGGCGGCCGACATTCTGGCCGAGGCCATCGCCGCTGCGGAGTCGAGCGGCCGCTTCACCGACACCGGCGAGGCTGTGCACCGCTTCTTCGACAGCTACGCGGCGCGTCTGGCCTACAACCTGCGCGGGCTCGACGAGGGGTGCGAGGTGGAGCTCGTTCCGCCGGCGCTGCTGCTGTGCTACCTGGATGCCATCAACCTGCTGGACGAGTCGTTCAGCCAGTCTGAGGCCGCGATGGTCTATGGGCAGCGCTGCATCGAGCTGGCGCCTACGTTCTCGCTGGCGTACCGCCGCTGCGCGCGGGCCTCCATGCTGGTGGGCGACTTGGAGAGCGCCGCTGACCTGCTCGTGCGCTGCCTGGCCTTCTCCACGGCCTCCGACGAGATTGCCATGGCGTATTACCAGCTGGCCTACGTGGAGTGGAAGGCGGGCCGCGCGCGGGAGGGGCTGGCCTGCTACTGCAAGTCCATCATGGCGTCGCCGGTGTATGCGCCCCAGGCGTCGGTTGAGCTGCACGAGCTCATACGCGAGGAGGGGTTGGATCTGCTGCCGCGCGAGCAGGTGGACGACGTGCTCGACGCTGCCGGCATTCCCGTCGCGCCGGTGGACGACCGTCTGGTGGAGCTGTGGGACGCCCTGCGGGCCGCCGTGGACGCCAACCTGTTCGCGGTGGGCCGGTCGCTTTTGGCCACCTACCTCCAGCATCGTCCCGATGACGCCCTGGCCAGCGTCTTGCGCTCCCTCTCCAGTCGTCCTCGCGCCTGACGGGGGCGAGGACCGAGGGGCGAGGGGCGTCCTGCGGGGAGGGGCTGCCCTAGGG
>CANSQW010000022.1 GCA_947649215.1 uncultured bacterium
GCTCGAGCAGCCGGGCGACTGATCGCGCCGCATCGGGGTTGCCGAGCGCAGCGAGAAGGAACAGCCCGAGCGCGAGCGCCTCGGCCGTCAGGCAGGCCACGTGCGCCGCCTGCAGCGGGCGCACCGAGCGCAGAAGAACGGTGCGCCCTTGGGTGAACCGGTCCACGAGCATCACGGCGGACAGGCCGCCGGAAAGCGATGAGAGCGTGAACAGCGCCACGAGTACAGGCGTGCTCCACAGGGGGACGGTGCCGCTCGCCAAGAAGGCGCCCGTGTAGGCCATCACCACGCAGGAGAGCATGGCGGACGCCGCCTCGAGGACGCGGCGGGGCCGGCCGTGGGCCAGCGGGCGGCCGAGGGCGTCGCCGGCCACCAGGAACACGCCGGCCAGCAGCAGGGCCGCCAATGCGTAGGAGCCCAGCGTGACGAATGTGAGGTGCGGCGCGAGGAACAGCAGGAGGGCGCGCTCGGGCATGCCCAGGTCCCACAGCAGGCAGAGCACCGCGGCGATGAGGACGAGGAGGCTCACCAGATGGCAGCGGCGTCTCAGGGCGCCGAAGGTTCGGCGCGTGCGCGCATCGTGCCAGGCGCCGGGGCGGTCGAACGCCAGGCTCCAGCAGGCCGTGACGAAGAAGGCGCCCGCAGCGACGCCGCCCAGGAACAGGTACATGATCAGGAGGGGGCCGAACAAGTGCGTCCTCCTCTCTCGTTGCCGCGGCCGGCGGCGCCATCCTCTCCAGCTCATTATCCCTCAACTCATGCGAAAGTGGAATGGTGATTGACCGAACCGGTGAATCACTGTACTATGACACCAAGATGGATGGAACCTGAGTTGCGGCCGCAGCACAGGGGAAGGTTCCGTCCAGGGCGAAGTGGCCTGACCTGGGGCCTGCGCCGCCGTCAGAGGAGGGTTCATCCGGAAGGGGAGAGGGGCCGTCCTGAGGGGGCTTCCGCGACTTCCGGAGCAAGTCGATTGCGAGGTGCTTCATGATTTCTGAGTTCCCGTTGTTTGTATTCACGACCTTGGGGGGCCTGGCTGCCGGCGCGTATGCCACGAGCGCGGCCTTCCCGGCGGGCAGGGATGCCAAGAGGGCGTGGCTGCTCCCGCTGGCGTGCCTGGCGCTGCTGGCCGCGGGCCTGGTGGGCCTGCCGCTGCACCTGGGCCGTCCCGAGCGTCTGCTCATCGCGCTCACCCAGCCCGGCGCCATGATCGCGCAGGAGGCGTACTGGTCGATGGCGCTCGGCATTATCATGCTGGTCGACCTGGTGGTGACGAAGCGGAAGGGCGCCGCCCCGCGCGCGCTGAGGATCGTGGGCGCCGTGGTGGCGCTCGGCCTCATGGCGGTGATGGCCAACGCCTACTTCGTGTCCGTCGCCGTGCCCGCCTGGGCCTCGTGGCAGACGTTCGCGTTCTACGTCTTCGGCGATCTGGCCATGGGCGCCGCGCTCCTGGCCCTGATCGATCGAGAGCTCCTGGGCCGGGGCTCCTACGCGATAGCCGCCCCGACGCTGTCGGTCCTGGCTGCCGTCGCCTGCGCGCTGGAGGCGGCGCACTTCGCCTCCGCGGACGCGGACGCGGTTCTGCTGATCGTGGGAGCCGTGCTGGCCGTCGCGGGCACCGCAGCTGCGGTCGCGGCCAAGTCGGGTAAGATGCCCGCGAAGACCGTCGCGCCCGTCGCCTTCGCCTGCCTGTTCGTCGCCGTGGCCGTCGCCCGCTACGGCTTCTACGCCGCGTGCGTCCTGTAAGGGGGAGATAACCATGACCGATACCGCTCTCAGCCAGTCCCGCGGCCTGAGCCGCCGCTCGTTCATCAAGGGGGCCGCGGCCCTGAGTGCTGCCGGCCTGCTGACCGGCTGCAGCCCCCAGGCTCCTGACCTCGCCAAGACCGGCGAGCCTGCGCCTGAGACGAAGATCTACTCCGGCGCCTGCCGCGCCCAGTGCATCCAGGGCTGCTACCTGGACGTGCACGTGCGTGACGGCCAGGTGGTGCGCACCACTGCGGGTCGGCTGCCCGAGCCCGAGTACGAGCGCATCTGCCCCAAGGGCCTGACGCAGGTGGCGCGCGTCTACAGCTCCGAGCGCCTCCAGTATCCCCTGCGCCGCGTCGGCGAGCGCGGCAAGGGCGAGTTCGAGCGCATCAGCTGGGATGAGGCCATCCAGGAGATCGCCGACAAGTGGAAGGGCTACATCGACGAGTTCGGACCCGAGTCCATCGTGTACTTCGTCGGCTCCGGCAACTGCGCGCTTTTGGGCGGCGGCACGGCCGATGGGTCGGTACTGCAGCGGCTACGCCAGGTGACGGGCGCGAGCAACATCACCACCGATCGCGACATGGCCGTCATCGACCGCCTGGGCAAGGTGTTCGGCTACGGCGGCTGGGGAAACATCCCCACCGACTTCGTCAACGCCAAGACGTTCGTCATCTGGGGCGCCAACCCGGTGGTCTCTGAGAAGCAGCACACTCACTTCATCCTTGACGCGCGGGACGCCGGCGCGCGCGTCATCGACATCGACATCGCCTATAACACCGTCTCCTCGAAGGCCGACTGGTTCATTCCCGTCCACCCCGCCACCGACGGCGCGCTTGCGCTCGGCGCCATCCGCGAGGTGCTCGACCAAGGCTGGCAGGACGTCGAGTTCCTGCGTAGCCACACCGAGGCGCCCTTCCTCATCAAGGAGGACGGCACCTACCTGCGCATGAGCGACCTGGGCGTGGAGCCCTCCACCACGGTCAACGCCCAGGGCAAGACCGTGGTCGTCAACCCCTGCGTGGTGTGGGACGAGGAGGCGCAGGCCGCCGTCTCCGTGCGCGAGGCGGCCAAGCCTGCCCTCGAGGGCGTTACGGCCGTGGGCGACTTCGCAGTGAAGACCGTCTATGACATCATCGTCGAGTCGGTGGCCGACTGGACCGTCGAGCGCGCCTCCGAGGTGTCGGGCGTGCCCGCGGACGACATCCGGGGGCTGGCGCGCGCCTACGCCCTCGATGGCCCTGTCACCACCTACGCCCAGTACGGCCTGAACCACTACAACAACGGCACCTACAACTACGGCCCCGTGTTCGCCCTCGTGCTGATCACCGGCAACATGGGGAAGCAGGGCGCCGGCTGCGGCATCCACTCCGTCAGCCTTGCCGGCAACTCCGCCGGCTGCCTGGCCGCGCCGAGCTCGACGGGCGAGAAGCCCCAGGGCGGCGGGCGCAACATCAACTGGAATCAGCTCTATCCCATCGTGAAGAGCGGCACCAAGCTCGGCGAGCCCTTCGTGCTGAAGAGCCTCTATGCGTCGTGCACGAACCCGCTGTGCGCCAACACCGAGCACCTTGAGACGGTCGCGCTGTTCAAGGAACTCGAGTTCATCGTCGTCCAGGAGATGACGATGACCGAGACGGCCCGCTACGCCGACATCCTCCTGCCGGCCTGCCACTGGTTCGAGGCCGTCGACCTGCGCCAGCGCGCATACAACTACCCCTACCTCATCTGGAACGAGAAGGCGATCGAGCCGCTCTACGAGAGCAAGTCTGACTTCGAGATCTACAAGCTGATTGCCGAGGCCCTCGGCTACGGCGAGTTCTTCGACTTTACCGAGGAGGAGTACGTCGAGCGCTGGCTCGACAGTCCGGCCGTCGCGGCCTCCGAGGTCACCCTCGAGCGCCTCAAGGAGGAGAAGGCCGTGCGCTTCAAGGCGCAGGAGATAGGCTTCAAGGGCGGTGTGTTCGGCACCGACACGGGACGCGCCCGCTTCTACCAGGAGAAGGTGGTTCCCGATCACAACATCGGCCAGGTCGTCGACCCCGAGAAGGAGCGGACCTTCCTGTATTGGGAGCCTGCTCTGGAGGCTGACCTCGCCAGTCCGCTGCGCGACCGCTTCCCCTTTACCGTGTGCTCCGAGCACATGCGCACCCGCACTCACTCGCAGTGGTGGGACGTGGGGTATCTGGCCGAGTTCGAGCCCTATCCCATCGCACGCCTCAACCCCGAGGACGCGATGGAGCTGGGCATCGCCGACGGCGACAAGGTGCGCCTGTACAACGATCGCGGCGACGTGACGATGATCGCCGCCCTCAACGCCGGTCAGCAGCGCAAGTCGGTTCACTGCCCGCGCAGCTGGCAGGACATTGAGTTCCTCGGCGGAAACCTGTCCGACCTGACCTTCAACGACTACAACCAGGCCTGCGCGAACCAGGCGTACAACGACGTGGCCGTCGCCATCGAGAAGCTGTAGGGAGGCATACCTCATGACCTATTACGGAATGGCCATCGACCTTGGGCGCTGCGTGGGCTGCCAGGCCTGCGCCGCCGCCTGCAAAGTGGCTAACAACCTGCCCAAGAACATCGCCTACAACGTGGTGTACACCAAGACAGACCACGACTGGGACGGGCCCTTCGGCACGGCCGTGGCGCGCGGGGCCGTGGCCAACGACAACGCCGGCGGCACCTTCCCCGACTGCGTGCTCGAGTTCCTGCCCATGCAATGCCAGCACTGCGAGGATCCCAGCTGCCTGCGCGTGTGCCCCACCGGTGCCACGAAGAAGCGCGAGGACGGCATCGTCTGGGTGGACAGCAACCTGTGCGTCGGCTGCTCCGCCTGCATAATGGCCTGCCCTTACGAGGGCGTGCGCACCTTGGAGAAGGAGCGTCCGGAGTACTACCTCGACGTGGTGGTGGGGGAGTACGACGCCCCCGTCCACGAGGCCGGCATCGTGGAGAAGTGCACCTTCTGCAAGAACCTCATCGACCGCGGGCAGGAGCCGGCCTGCATGCAGCTGTGCCTGGCGCGCGCCCGCTTCTGGGGCGATCTGGACGACCCGGGCTCCGCGGTATCTCAGGCCATCGAGGGCCGTGCGTACCGCAAGCTGCGCGAGAAGGCTGGCACGAAGCCGAGCGTGTACTACCTGCTTCCGCCCGAGCGCAAGGGCTAGCCGTGGACGGGCTCACGGCCGACGAGGCCGCCCTGCGGCGCCTGGTGGGATTGGCTGACGCGTGCGAGCTGCTCGCGGCGGCCACGGCGTTTCCGGACGCGGTCCTGGCGCGGGGGCTTGCCGAGGGCTCCCTGGCCGCAGATGCCGTCGCGTGCCTGGAGGATTGCGGAGTGGCGACGGAGCGTGCCGCTGCCGCCTGTGCGCCCCTGCGCGCGCTGGCGGGCTGTGCGGGGGAGAGCCTTCGGGCCGACCTGGCGCGGGCCCACTCCCTGATGCACCTGCGCCAGGGCGAGGGCGTGGCCGTATGGCCCTACGAGTCCGCCTTCGTCCACGTGGCGCAGGGCCGGCCGGGGGTGCCCGCGCTGTTCCGCGCGCCGGGCACGTTGGCCGTCGAGGCGGCCATGCGGGAGGCGGGCGCGCTTCCGGCGAATTCCCGCGTCGAGCCCTGCGACAGCGTGTGGAACGAGTGCGGCTTCCTCGCCTTCCTGCTGGGCAGCGAGGCGGCCGCCCGGGCCGCCGGCGACGACGATGCCGCTGCGCAGTGGAGCGCGCGCTGCCGCGCCTTCGCCTGCGACCACGCGTTCTTGTGGCTTCCCGCCTTCTTCGATGCTCTTGCCGCCGAGGCGGCCCGCGTCAACGCTGCTGGGTGCGCCCGGGCCTGCTATGGCGCCGTCGGGGCCCTGGGGCGCCAGGTGATGGGCGCGTTGGAGGAGCATCTCGCCGCGGCTCCGGACGCGTAAGCGCGCCCTTCCTGCGGTAGCTTATAATCTGATGAGGCGGAGGCGCGGCCCGGGCGGCCGTGCCTCCGCGTATGAGGGCGAGGGTTCTGGAGATGGAGGGTGGCGCAGATGGCCGAGCTGTTTTCGCTGAGGGAGGCGGTCGAGAGCGACCGGCCCTACTTGGACGCGTACTGCTGGAACGAGGGGATGGACAACCTGCCCTCGCTCGAGCGCGTGACGGTGGCCGCCAATGGCGACGGCGAGCCGGTGGGCTTCATCCGCATCGCGCTCGGCGGCGATGGCATGGCGCATGTCAACCCCGTGGTGGTGCACGCCAGCTGGCGCGGCTACGGGGTAGGCCGCGCGCTCGTGGAGGCCGCGGCCGCCGAATACGGCGAGCTGCGCCTCGTGGCCCGCGGCGCGTCGGTGCCCTTCTACCGGGCGCTCGGGTTCGAGGACTGCGCCTGGGACCTGGTGGACACCTCCGTCACCGAGAACTGTGACGGCTGCGAGCTCGTCCCCGAATGCAACCCCCGCCCCATGCGCGGCGGCGCGTGCGTCCGCTGATTGCATTACGGTAATGCACGTGGTATGCTCCTGGCAAGGTTAGGAGGATGCCATGGGCGCATCGCAAGCTACCATCAACGTGCGGATGGATCCGGCCCTCAAGGAGCGGGGAGACGTGGTTCTCCGCCGCCATGGGCTCACCACCTCGAATGTCGTGAGGCAGCTCTGGGAGGAGCTGGCTAGGACGAGGGAGGTTCCCGACTTCCTGCTGCGGGGCTCGTCGGCGGCGGAGCAGGCTGAGCGGAGGCGCAAGGGCGCCGTCCTGCGCAGCCTCGTGGGCGCGGCGAAGGCGCCGGTGCCTGATGCCGCGCTGGACTACGATGCGCTCATCGACGCCCATTACGACGATGTCCTCAAACGCTACCTGGAGCTGTCGTGAACGCGTTGGTCGATACCAACGTCTGGCTCGACATCCTGCTTGGCCGTGACCCCTTCGCCGCCGACTCTGAGCATGCGGTGGGCGTGTGCCTGGCGGAGGGTGTCGACGCCCAGATAGCCGCGACGTCCCTCAAGGACGTGTTCTACGTGGTGGCTAAGGTGCACGACGTGCAGACGGCCTACGACTGCGTGGGGAAGATCCTCGACCTGACCCGTGTGGCGACGATTGACGATCGGGTGTGCCGGGATGCCCTCAAGCTAGAGCGCCCGGATTACGAGGACGGCCTCGTGGCGGCCGCGGCGCTCGCAGAGGGGGTAGACGCCATCATTACCCGGGACGCCGCCGCCTTCCGCGAGCTGTCCGTTCCCAAGTATCGGCCCGAGGAGTTCGTCGCCTCCATGGGCTATGAGGAACTCGACTTCTGGGAGGACGGCGGCGCGCGCTAGTCCTTGGGGAGGTCGAGCGGGCCGACCACGGGGGCGTAGGCGCCGTGGTGGATGCAGAGCAGGGTCTCGACGGGGGCCAGGCGGCCGCGCTCGTCGCGGGAGCCGCGGGTGGCGGCGCGGGTCACCTCGCCGATGACGAGCAGGTGGTCGCCGGCCTCCTGGACGGAGCGCACGACGCAGGCCTCCCAGGACAGCGCGGCAGCCGGCACCGGCACGAGGCGCGTCGCGTCTGCGGTCGGCGCGATCGGGACGCCCGCGCTCTCCACCTGCCGCGGCTTCGCGTCTGCGGCGCCCTCGACCTCGACCAGCACGTAGTCCACGGCGTCGCCCTTGGCGAAGCGGTGCCCGGTCTGGTTGCCGCAGAGCTCGGCCAGGCGCGCGGCCTCGGCGTCGGCAGGCAGCGTGGCCAGGCTGAAGGCGCTCGCCTGGCGCACGAGCCCCATGGTGTGCGAGGCGGCGCGCAGGGCGAAGGCGACGAGCGGCGGGGTGTGGGAGACGGGCGTCGCCCAGATGATGGTGGCGAACCCGACGGCGCCGTCATCCCCGCGCGCTCCCACGATCACGAGGGGGCGCGGGTCGTGCAGGGCCGCGACGTCGCGGCCGCAGGCGGCCTCGAAGGCGATGGGGAAGGCGGGGATCTCGGACACGGGGCCTCCTGGTGAGGGAGGCGGCGCAGGGCCAGGCCGGGCGGCAGGCCGCCTTTAGGCCGCGACGACGGCGCCGCCTCGGGCGAGCGGTCTAGTCCTGGGCGGCGCCGTGGGAGCACACGGGCGCCTCGGGCAGGTCGATGCCGAGGGCGTCGGCCGCATCGGCGCGCAGCTCCTCGAGCGTCAGCTCGTAGCAGGCCAGCGCGTCGATCCAGCGGCGCAGGCAGTGGAGCCCCTTGTCCGTCAGCGTGAACAGGCGCTTGGCCGAGCCCTCCTCGGGCGTGTCCCACGCCGACGTGACGAGCCCCGCCTCCTCCATGCGCTTGAGCGCGCGGTAGATGCCCGTCGCATCCGGTTTCTTGCCGCCGAACATGGGCGAGTGCGCCGCCTGCTGCACGATGATGTAGCCGTGCATGGGCGCGCCGTGCTTGGCCATGAGCGTGAGGATGGTGGGCTGGGAGAGCCGGTTGAGCGACTTGCCCAGCTCGGCGCATTCCTTCAGGTCTTCATCGGATTTCGGGTGGCAGCTGCTCCACATGGGCGGCCCTCTCTCGTCTTGGTCTGGTCTGGCATGGGGCACATTCTCGCATAACTATTTGCATGGTGAGAATAGTTTCTCGCTGAAGGCGGGGAAGGACGGGGGCGGATGGCACGGCCGCGCGCCGGCGCGACGCAGGCGAGCGCGCTCGCGGACGCGCGGGATCGGCGCGGGCGGGGTTGCCGTACAATGGTCGCCGGAGCTTTCGCGCCCCGCCCTCGCGCCGTCAGGCGCTCGGCCGGGACGCACCGGAGAGATCAAGGAGCGCGCATGTGCGGAATCGTGGGCTACACGGGGGCCGATGAGGCCCAGGGCATCCTCATCGAGGGGCTGACGCGGCTGGAGTACCGCGGCTACGACTCGGCGGGCGTCGCCATCGAGCAGGACGGCGCGCTCGACGTGATCTGCCGCAAGGGGAAGGTGTCGGGCCTCGCGCACACCCTGGCGCACTTCGACTTCACGGGAACCTGCGGCATCGGGCATACGCGCTGGGCCACCCACGGCCGCCCGTCGGAGGCCAACGCGCACCCGCACACCTCGTGCGCCGGCGACATCGCCGTGGTGCACAACGGCATCATCGAGAACTTCGCCGAGCTGCGCGAGGAGCTCATCGGGCGCGGCCACGTCTTCAAGAGCGATACCGACACCGAGGTGGCGGCGCATCTGGTGGAGGAGGCCTACGCCGATACCGGCGACCTCCAGTCCGCCGTGGTCCACGCCGCCAGCCGGCTCATCGGCGCCTACGGCCTGGCCGTGGTGTGCGCCCACGAGCCCGGCGTCATCGTGGTCACCCGCAAGGACTCGCCCATCGTGGTGGGGCGCGGCGCGCGCGGCAGCTACGTCGCCAGCGACATCATCGCCATGATCGACGCCGCGCGCGATGTGGTGGTGCTCGCCGACGGCCAGGTGGCGCGCCTCACGCCCGAGGGCGTGGCCTTCTTCGACGAGGCCGGCAACCCCCTCGACCCGCCCGTCACCCACGTGGACTGGGACGTGGACGTGGCGGAGAAGGGCGGCTACCCCGACTTCATGCTCAAGGAGATTCACGAGCAGCCGCGCGTCATCCGCGACACGCTGGCCGGGCGCCTGTCGGCCGGCGCGCTCGAGATCGACGAGCTCGACCTCTCGCCCGAGGAGCTCGACCTCATCGACCGCGTCTACGTCATCGCCTGCGGCACGTCCTACCACGCCGGCCTCATCGCCAAGAACCTCATCGAGGGCTGGGCCCGCATCCCCTGCGAGGTGGAGGTGGCCAGCGAGTTCCGCTACCGCAACCCCATCATCACGCCGACCACGCTCGTGGTGGCCGTGTCCCAGTCCGGCGAGACCGCCGACACCCTGGCCGCCATCCGCGACGCCCGCGTGCGCGGCGCCAAGGTCTTCGGCATCACCAACGTGGTGGGAAGCCCCGTGGCCCGCGAGTCCGACGGCGTCATCTACACCAAGGCCAACAAGGAGATCGCCGTGGCCTCCACGAAGAGCTTCCTCGGCCAGGTGGTGTCCCTCACGCTGCTGGCCATGCTGCTCGCCCAGGCGAAGGGCAAGCTCAAGACGAGCCAGATCCGCCTGCTGTTCCGCGAGCTGGCCGACACCGCCGAGCAGGTGGAGCGCATCCTGGCCGACGACGCGGCCGTCGAGGAGGCGGCGCTTGCCTGCAAGGACGCCACGAGCGCGCTGTTCATCGGGCGCGGGATGGGCGCGGCGGTCAGCTACGAGGGCGCGCTCAAGCTCAAGGAGATCAGCTACCTGCACGCCGAGGCCTACGCCGCCGGCGAGATGAAGCACGGCCCCATCGCGCTCATCGACGAGGGCTTCCCCGTCATCGCCATCGCCACGAAGAGCCCGGTCTATGACAAGGTGGTGTCCAACCTCCAGGAGTCGAAGGCGCGCGGGGCCATGGTGGTGGCCATCGCCACCGAGGGCGACGAGGACATCCGCGCCCACGCCGACCACGTCATCTACATCCCGAAGGTGCGCGACGCGTTCTCCGCCATCACGGCGAGCGTGCCGCTGCAGCTGTTCGCCCGCGCCATCGCCGTGGCGCGCGGCTGCGACGTGGACCAGCCGCGCAACCTGGCCAAGTCCGTGACCGTCGAGTAGCCCGCCCGTCGCCTGCCCCGCGCGGCGGGCGGCGCTGTCAGAAGGGAGGCCCGTCGTGGCCCAGAGCAAGCGATCCCGTGAGATGGTGGAGGGCGCCCTCGGGCTGCCCATGGCGTCTGACCAGGTGGGCCTGGGGGTGGACATCGTCGAGATCGACCGGGTGCGCGCCATCCTGCGCCGCAGCCCCGCCTTCGCCCGTCGCGCGTTCTCCGAGGAGGAGCGCGCCTACTGCGACGCGAAGGCCAATCCCGAGGCGCACTACGCCACGCGCTTCGCCGCCAAGGAGGCGGTGCTCAAGGCGCTCGGCACCGGGTTCGCCGAGGGCATCGGGCCGCGTGATGTGGAAGTGCGCCGCACGAAGAAGGGCAAGCCCTACGTGGTGCTCTCCGGCCGCGCGCGCGAGGTGGCGCGGGCCCAGGGCGTGCGCGAGGTGCCCGTTTCGCTGTCGTTCACCCACCGCGAGGCCGTGGCCTGCGCCATGGCCATCACCCAGGATGCCGTGACGGCCGCGAAGAAGCGCGAGGATCCCATGGAGGAGCTGGCGAAGCAGTTCAAGGACGCCCGCGCGCTCCTTGACGAGATTCCGGGGAGCGGCCCGGCGGACGCCTCGGTGCCCGGGGAGCCGGCTTCGCCTGGGGCCCCGGCTTCCGGGGAGCCCGCCTCCGTCCCTTCCTCCGAGGCGATCGCCTCCGATGCCTCTGGGGCCCCGCATGAGGCGTGCCTGCCGGAAGAGCTCGTCGGCGCCTCGGCAGACGCCGCGGCCGGCGCGGATCCTGCCGCTGCACCGGCGAACGCTGCGATGCGATGAGCGCGGCGGTAGAGCGCTGGGATGGCGCGCGCCTGGCGCGGCTCCTTCCCTGGCCGGCGGCGGACGCTAACAAGTACGCCCGCGGAACGCTCGCTGTCGTGGCCGGCTGCTCTCGCTACCCAGGGGCCGCCTGCCTGGCTGCCGGCGCGGCCCAGCGTGCCGGCGCGGGCTACGTCTCCGTGGTCTGCGCTCCCGAGGCGCTGCCCGTGGTGCGCGCCTTCCGCCCCTCCCTCGTCGCGCTCTCCTGGGAGGGCTGGCGTGCCGCCGACCTGCCCGCCCCGCGCCCCGGCCGCCCGGCGGCCGCGGTGGTGGGCTCCGGGTTCGACGGCGCTGACGCGCTCTGCGTTCGCCTCGCGCTGGACGTGCTGGCTGCTTGCGAAGGGCCGCTGCTCGTCGACGGCGGCGCGTTTGCGGCGCTCGCGACGGGGGAGGGG
>CANSQW010000023.1 GCA_947649215.1 uncultured bacterium
CTGCCTGCGCTGGGCTGTGACCGACGCCGCCGTCCCGCGCGAGCTGGCCCTGCAGGATCCGCCCGCCGCCGCGGCTGACCTGGCGCTCGTCGCAAACGCGACGCTCGCCGACGATCCGGAGCGGGCCCTACCCGCGGCGACCCCCGCGCTCGCGGCCGCCGCGGCGCACTACGAGAGAGAAGGAACGATCGCGCCATGATCAAGTTGGGAAAGACCATCCCCGCCGGGGACCTCTTCGAGCTGGACGAGAAGAGCAGCCTGCCCATCTGGCTGCAGCTCAAGAACCGCTTCATCTACCTCATCACGTCGGGTTACTACCTGCCGGGCGACCAGCTGCCCACCGTGCGCGGGCTCGCGGCCGAGGTGGAGATCAACTACAACACCGTCAGCAAGGTGTACCAGAGCCTCGAGGAGGACGGCTACATCCGGTCGAAGCGCCGCCAGGGCGCCTTCGTGTGCGACGTGAGCGATAAGCCGGGCGTGTCCATCGCCGTCACGGCCGAGATCGTCACGGCGGAGTACCTGCAGCGCTGCCAGGAGCTGGGCATGTCGCTGGAAGACATAGACGCGCAGTTCACGGCCAGCCTGGTGGAGGCCAAGGCCAAGCGCGACCGAGACCAAGGAGCAAGCGATGAGGCGAAAGACCAGGGCGGCCGAGGGCGAGTCGTCGTATTCCCCCGCACCGCGGACGATGCAGGCCAGCGCCAGCGTGCGGCCGGAGACGGGGCGTAGGCGCACCTCGCGCAACGGGGCGGTTGCCTTCACCGTCATCGTGTTCGCCCTGGCGGCTGCCGTCGTGTGCGCCGTGGCCCAGGCGACGGTCGGCGTGGGGGCGGGAGCGCTTGTGGCGGCGGTGATCGTCGGCTGCCTGGCGGCGTCGTCGGTGCACGTCGTGATGGAGTGGGAGAAGGCCGTCGTCATGCGCTTCGGCAAGTTCAACCGCGTGGCCGGGCCGGGCATCGTGTTCACCTGGCCCATCGTCGAGTTCTACACGCTGCGCGTGGACCAGCGCGTCATCGCCACCTACTTCGGCGCCGAGGAGACGCTCACGAGCGACCTCGTGCCCGTGAACGTGGACGCCGTCGTGTTCTGGATGGTGTTCTCGGCGAAGAAGGCGGCCATCGAGGTGGAGGACTACGCGAGCGCCGTGTCGTGGATGTCCCAGGCCATGCTGCGCAAGGCCATCGGCCGCGCGACGCTTGCCGAGGTGGCCGCGCGCCGCGACCAGCTGGACGCCGAGCTCAAGGATGTGCTGGAGGAGAAGCTGGCCGACTGGGGCATCGCCGTCATGGACGTGGAGGTACGCGACATCGTGGTGCCCAAGGAGCTCCAGGCGTCCATGGCTGCCGAGGCCGTGGCCACGCGCGAGCGCAACGCCCGCATGATCATGGCCGAGGCCGAGCGCGACATCTCCGAGATGCTCCGCGACGCCTCCGAGGTGTACGACGGCGACGCCGAGGCCCTGCGCCTGCGCACCATGCACCTGGCCTTCGAGTCGGTCAAGCAGTCCGGCGGCACCCTCGTCATCCCGAGTGCCTTCAGCGAGGGCTTCGCCCCCGACCCCGAAGCTGCCAAGGCCACCCAGAACCCCGCAAGCTAGCTGGCCCATCCGCCCGCGCCGCCTCGAGGCTCACCGGGGTGCACCTGGCACCCGGCTCCAAGGGCCCGGCGACACCCCGTCGCCGGGCCCTTTTCGCGTGCCGGGCTACTCCCACGCGACGGTCTCGTAGGCGATGCCCCGTTCGCTCTCCAGGTAATCGAAGAACGCCTGCGGCGAGAGCGCCCGCACGCGGCTCGCGTCGAAGCCGCGTGCATCGCGGGTGATCAGGAAGCTCGCGCCCACCTTCTCCGCCGCGATGGACACCAGGCAGTCCTCGAAGTCCTCCCATGCGCGCTCGCAGGCCGTCGCTATGTCCGCGCCGTCAATCGAGCAGATGCTCAGCCAGCCCAGGCTCTCGCGGAAGGCGGCCTGCACGTCCGCGCTCGGGTGCCTTCGCGATAAGACGTGGAACACGTCGGTGAACGACTTGGCCGACGCCCATAGCTCCACGTCGCCGAACGAGCTGGCGAGCATGAGCTGGCGGGCGCAGTCGAAGTGCGGATCGCGCTCCTGGAAGAAGTCGATGAGGATGTTGGTGTCAACCAAGATGCGCGGCGTAGCGCTCGGCGCGTGCGTCATTGAGCTGCTCCTTGAAGGTTCGGCGGTCATCGGGCTCGGTTGCGCCCATCCGCATGACGGCTAGGGACGACCGCAGCCGATCCCTCTGCTCCGCGGTGGGGACGCGCCGGCCGGGGGAGGGCCCCTCGGCCGCGCCGTTGCGCGGCAGGCTCCGCTCGGCCAGCAGGTACGCGTAGGCGGCGTTCACCAGCTGGGTGGGCGTCGCCCCTATCTCGCGGAGCACCGCCGCCCCCTGCTCCTTGATCTCCGCAGGAACCCGCGCCGTGACGATGGCGTCCATGGCTACCCTCCTTCGTAATACGGTAATACCGAGTATACCCCTTTCGGCCAAGGGAGGAAACCACCCGAGGAAACTCCCTGCAAGGCCGCGTCTGCCCCTTTTTTGACCTGCGGTAACGCAGTTATCGACACAGTTTGTCATAGATTGTCATACAAAACTTGTTGACGGGGGGGGGCTCTATGACAGACTAGGGCAAGAAGAATCCGGCCGATTCTACGTGCAGAGGACATGACAGCCGCGCAGCCCGGGGAGCGGCGAGGGGAGGCATCCCGTCGCACAGGCGCGCTGTCTGAGGAGGGAAGCACCGCAGGAGACGCGGCGGCGCCGAGCGCGTCGGCGTCAGCGTGGCGGCCAGCTCCTTTCCGTCCAGCCAGAGGAGGGACCATGGACTTCCCCCGCGGCGCGGTCCGACGAGGGCCAGCCGGGAAGTCATGGCTGTTCAAAGGAGAGGAAGACTATGAGTGGTAACACCCTTACCCGCCGCTCGTTCCTGAAGACGACCGGAGTAGCCGCCGGGGCCACGTGCCTAGGCGCCGGGTCGCTCGGAGTGCTGCGGGCCTACGCCGACGACCAGGACGAGAAGCCTGGCGCTGGCGAGCAGCTGTTCAACTGCAACTGCCGATCCAACTGCATGGGCTCGTGCCGCCTGCTCGCCCACGTGCGGGACGGCAAGCTCGTGAAGCTGTCCCCCGGCGGCTACGAGGAGCCCGGCTACACCGGCTGCTGCCTGAAGGGGCTGTCCTATGTGGAGCGCATCTACAGCCCCACTCGCATCCAGTACCCCATGCGCCGCGTGGACGGCACCGAGCGCGGCGCCGGCCAGTGGGAGCGCGTGACCTGGGACGAGGCCATCGCTGAGATCGCCCAGAAGATCCAGGAGACCGTCGACCAGTACGGCCCCAAGGCCGTCGCCTTCGACGCGGCCTCGGGCAACTACGGCTACATCAACGGCGTCTACGGCCTGTTCCCGCGCCTTGCCGCGTGCCTCGGCGCCATCAAGACGGCGGCGTGCTATGACTACGCGGCCGGCCACGGCATCGACCGCGTGCTCGGCACCGGCGACTGGCAGTACTGCAACGAGCCCAACAGCGTGCTCGACTCGTCCATGGTGGTGGTGTGGGGCACCAACCCCGTGTTCACCCACCCGCACAGCTGGCGCTGGATCCAGTGGGCGAAGGAGAAGGGCACGAAGGTGGTCACCATCGACCCCATCAAGTCCGCCACCGCCCATCGCTCCGACGAGTACATTCGCGTGAACCCGGGCCACGACGGCTACCTGGCGCTGGCCATGGCGAACTACGTCATCGAGAACGACCTGGTGGATGACGCGTTCATCGCCGATCGCTCCAACGCCGCCTTCCTCGTGCGTCAGGACACCAAGCGCCACCTCTCCACGGCCAACTGGCCCGCGGAGTCGGCCCAGGCCTACGCCGATGCCGTGGCCGCTGCCAAGGAGAAGTACGCGGCCCAGGGGCCCACGGCCGTGGCTGCTGCCGTGGCCGCCATCCCCATCGACTACTACGTGTGGGATAACGCCACTGGCTCCATCGTCCTGCTGGACGACGCGGCCGATCCGGCCATGGAGGGCTCGTTCGCCACGCCTGATGGCATCGCGCTCGACACGTCCTACTCGCTGCTCAAGGATCAGCTGGCGCAGTACTCCGTCGCCGAGGCCGCGCGCCTGACCGGCCTCACGGAGGACTTCATCGTCGAGTTCACCGAGCGCTTCGCCGCCGAGGACGCCGTGTCGGTCAACATCACCTACGGCCTCGACCACTACCTCAACGGCTACCACAACACCTGGGCCATCGCCATCCTCATGGCGCTCACGGGCAACCTGGCCAAGCCGGGCGCGGGCTTCACCGGCGTGTTCACCACCCGTTGGTCTCCCGAGACGCTGGGGCTGTGGGTCACCAAGGAGTACAAGGGCCTCAACGCCACCATCCCGTTCGGCCTCATGCCCGAGATCGTGGCCACCCAGTCGCTCAACGGCAAGCCCTTCCCCATGAAGACCATGATCTCCTACTGCGCCAACCCCGCCAGCAACCTGGGCGGGCAGCGCGAGTTCCTCGACCGCCTGCTGCCGAACCTCGACTACTACGTGGTCATCGACATGGAGATGACCGACTCGGCCCAGCACGCCGACATGGTGCTGCCGGCCACGTCCTGGTACGAGGTGGAGGACATCCGCGCCGGCTACAACAACCCCTACACCATCTTCCAGGAGAAGGCCATCGAGCCCCTCTACGAGAGCAAGCCGGACTCCGAGATCGCCTACCTGCTCGGCCGCGCGCTCGGGTTCGAGGCGTCGTTCCCCGAGGGCGATGACATCAACACCTGGGGCGCCATCCTGTTCAGCAACGCGGCCTCCAAGGCCAAGGGCCTCACGCTCGAGCGCTTCCGCCAGGAGAAGGTCATTCAGACCACGGGCACGCCGGGCGAGTCGTTCATCACGGGCATGACCTCGCCCTTCACCACCGAGAAGGGCCGCGTGCGCCTGTACACCGACAACCCCAAGCCGCGCCTGGACTACGGCCAGGACCTCTCCGACCGCGTGGACGGCGAGCATCTGGTGTACTACCGCGACCCGGAGGAGTGCGGCGTCGACAGCCCGCTGGCCGAGAAGTACCCGCTCGTGTACCTGCAGGAGCACTCCCGCTTCCGCGTGCACACCCAGTGGGGTCGCGTGCCGCTGCTGCGCGAGCTCGATCCCGAGCCGCTGGCCAAGGTCAACGGCAAGGACGCGGCTGCCCGCGGCGTGACCACGGGTGATCTGGTGGAGGTCTATAACGACCGCGGTCACTGCGTGGTGAAGTGCCTCGTCGACGAGTCCATCGCGCCGGGCGTCGTCTCCATCCCCAAGGGCTGGCAGCGTGACCAGTTCATCGAGGGCGGCTACCAGGAGATGTCCCAGCCGGGCATGGATCCGTACCCCTCTGCCGCGTCGTTCTACGACGCTCGCGTCAACTTCAGGAAATGGGAGGCTTAAATCATGCGCTACGGTTTTGCGATTGACACGAAGCGGTGCATCGGCTGCCACACCTGCTCGACGGCCTGCCGCATCGAGAACAACCTGCCCAACGGCGTGTGGTGGAACCGCGCGCTCACCGAGGGCGGCCCTGAGATGGACACGCCGGCGGGCGAGTTCCCCGACGTGACGATGACCTACCTGACGGTGGCCTGCCAGCACTGCGATAACCCGGCCTGCGTCAAGGTGTGCCCCGTGGGCGCCACCTACAAAGACCCCGAGACCGGCGTGGTGCGCCAGGACTACGACAAGTGCATCGGCTGCCGCATGTGCATGGCGGCCTGCCCCTACACGGGTGTGCGCTCCTTCAACTGGGAGGAGCCGCAGCACACGATCGACTTCGCCGTGGGCGACGCCGACGCCGCGCCGCACCAGAAGCACGTGGTGGAGAAGTGCACGATGTGCTGGCATCGCCTGGCGAAGGGCGAGGAGCCCATGTGCGTGAAGACGTGCCTGGCCCGTGCTCGCTTCTGGGGCGATCTGGACGATCCTGAGTCCGAGGTGGCCACGCTCGTGCGCGAGCGCTCCTACAAGCAGCTGCTCGCCGACGAGGGCACCAAGCCGTCCGTGTACTACCTGGTGTAGTTCCTGATGCGGCGCGTCGTATGCCTGGCGCGCCGCCTTCTGAAGGAGATACTTATGACTGAACTCAACAACGTCGCCGTCGCCGACGACGACTTCAACCCGGCCGCGGCGCCGAAGGCGCGCGAAGCCGCGGGCGCGAAGGCCGCCGCGTGGGGCGGCAAGGGGCTGACCGCCGCCATCGCCGTATCGGGCGCCATCGCCGTGATCGGCATCGCGCTGTGGGTCGTGCAGCTCTCGGGCGGTATGGTGCAGACCGCCATGCGCAACCTCGACAGCTGGGGCCTCTACATCACTAACTTCATGTTCTTCGTAGGGCTCTCGGCCGGCGGCCTCATCATCTCGTCGGTGCCCAAGGCCTTCGGCATCAAGGGCTTCGGCGGCATCTCCAAGGTGGCCGTGTGGTCGTCCATCGCCGCCACCGTGTGCGCCATCGCGTTCGTGGTGGTCGACCTGGGCCAGCCGCTGCGCCTGTGGGAGCTGTTCGCCTACTCCAACCTGGGCTCGCCGCTCATGTGGGACATCATCGTGCTGGGCACCTACCTGATCCTGTCCTGCGTGTACCTGTGGGCCACCCTGCAGAACGAGCGCGGCAAGGTGTCGAACACGGCGCTGCGCGTGATCTCGGTCGTCGCGCTCGTGTGCGCCGTGCTCGTGCACTCGGTGACCGCCTGGATCTTCGGCCTGCAGCAGGGCCGCGAGATGTGGCACACCGCCCTGCTCGCCCCGTGGTTCGTGAGCTCGGCGCTCGTGTGCGGCACCGCGCTCGTCGCCATCGTCGTGGTGGCGCTGCGCAAGGCCGGCTATCTGGAGCTGGACCAGGCCTACGTGGTCAAGCTCGCCAAGCTGCTGGGCGCGTTCGTCGTGGTCGACCTGTACTTCTTCGGGTGCGACCTGCTCACCGAGGCCTTCCCGGCTGCCGGTGGCATGGCCGTGGTGGACATGCTCGTCTCCGGCCCGCTCGCGCCGTTCTTCTGGGTTGAGATCATCGGCTGCGTCGCGTGCGCCGTGGTGTGCTTCACGCCGTCGCTGCGCCGCCCGGGCCTGATCGTGGCCGCCTCGGCGCTCGCCATCGCCGCCATCTTCTGCAAGCGCGTGCAGCTCTTGGTGGGCGGCTTCCAGCTGCCGACCCTCGACCTGCCCGGCCCCGTGACCTCCATGACCGTCACCGGCTGGGAGGCCGGCGTGGCCGGCGCCTACGAGGGCATGGTGTACTGGCCGACCATGATCGAGTGGGGCATCACCCTGGGCGTCATCGGCCTTGGCGCGTTCATCCTGCTGGCCGGCCTGAAGTTCCTGCCCCTGCGTCCGCAGGACTAGCTTATCCGTCGCGGCGTCTCGTCCCGCGGGCTCGGCACCCCTCCCGCCGGGCCTGCGGGGAGCCCCGCGTTTTCGCCCCGCGAACCGGCCCTTCGCCGGATGCGCGGAACCCCGCGGCTGCTCCTTTTCTTCTGGGGCCGCCTGCGGATGACCGATAGTCGGGATCAGCGCCGCCCACCCTTTGCGGCGCCCCCGACCGGCTGGGGTCCGTCTTCAACCGCCCCGGTCGCGCGCCGCCCCGCGCCTACCCAGCGCGAGGGCGGCGCTTCTGTTTTTGGGGCTGCAGGGGGAGGAGCGGCGCCAAGGCTCGAGAAATCGCGCTCCCGGCGCAAATCCGGACGGTTTTGCACTCGCCGGCCGCCCTTCGGTCGGGCGGCTGTCCCCCTGGCTTTTCGACGACCTGGGGTTTTGCCGCGCAGGCTCATCCGGGGCGTCGGGATTATCGCGTCGGGGAGTGCAAAACCGTCCGGATTTGCGCGGAGGCCCTGGTTTTCGCGGGCTCTTTTCCTTATGCCGATCCCGGCGCTTATCCTTTGTCATAGATTGTCATACATTTTTCTTGACAACGCCATTTAGCGTATGACAGACTATGACAAGAAGAATCCGGCCGATTCTGAGAAGTAAAGGGGGAGCGCGACGGCGAGCGCGCAGCCGCAAGAAGACGGCGGCCTGCGGGCAAAGGGAAGCCGGGACGTTCCAAAAGGGTATCTCAGGCATCGACGCCGAGGCGCGGGGGCGCGCCGAGGCATGCAGGCGCCCGCAGGCGCCGTAGATCCGTCACCGGGCGCAGGGGTGTGCCCGAGGCTGCCGGGCGCTTGCGCGCGCCCAGGCCGACGCGTCGCTGCAGGGGGATATCCTGACTATCTCAAGGAGGAGAGATGTCAGGAACCACTAGCCCGGGATCCGGGCTCACGCGCCGCGGCTTCCTCAAGGCCACCGGCGCCTTGGCGGGAGCTGCCGCCTTGTCCGCCACCGCACCTGCTACCCTCGCCGCCCTCGCGGACACGCCGCATGGGGCCGACGGCGAGCAGGTCTTCGCCGGCGTCTGCCGCGGAAACTGCATGGGAGGCTGCCCCGTCAACATCATCGTGCGCGATGGAAAGGTGGTGCGGGTTCGCGCGGCCAAGTGCCCGGATAGTCGCTATGACCGCATCTGCCAGAAGGGCATGACGCACCCGCAGCGCATCTACGCAGCTGATCGCCTGCTGTACCCCCTCAAGCGCGTGGGCGAACGCGGCGGCGGCCAATGGGAGCGCATCAGCTGGGACGAGGCCATCGGAACCATCACCTCTACCTGGAAGGAGCTGCGAGCCCAGTACGGGCCCGACAGCATCGGATGGTGGTGCCAGTCTGGCAGCTTCGGCCTCTTGAACGGCTGCCACTACTTCGGCGCCTACACGCGCCTGACCGGCGCGCTCAAGATGGTCACCATCTCTGGCGCCATCGACATGAACTACTACACGGCCAACTCGGCTATGTACGGAGGCGGCCTGGCAGGAACGGCCAACGAGGCAACGGACTACGCCAACGCCCGCACCATCATCTCGTGGGGCTCCAACCTGACCGAGGCGCAGACGCACGTGTGGCACTTCATCGCCGATGCGGTAGACGACGGCGCCAAGCTGATCGTCATCGACCCGTCGTTCACCACCATCGCGGCGAAGGCCGACCTGTTCGTGCCGCTTCGTCCCGGCAGCGATGCCGCGCTCGCCCTGGCAATGGCGAACATCATGATCGAGGAGGACCTCGTCGATTGGGACTTCGTCAAGAAGTCGACGGTCGGCCCGCTCCTGGTGAAGGAGGACGGAGCCTACCTGCGCCAGAGCGACCTCGGGCAGGCCGAGGCGGGCTCTAAGACCGACCAGATCATGGTGTGGGATGAGGCCGTGGGCGCAGCGGTCCCGGCGGCAGAGGCGGTCGACCCGGCGCTCGAGGGGGCCTTCGAGGTGGAGGGCACGGCCGTCACCCCCGCCTACGCGCTGCTCTTCGAGCGCATCTCCGAGTGGACGCCCGAGCGAGCCACGGAGGTGTGCGAGGTCCCCGTGGACACCATGCGGGAGATCGTGAGGCTCTACACGCAGAACAAGCCTTCGAGCATCTTCCTCGGCTTCGGCCCGGATCGCTACTACAACGGCCACAGCAGCTACACCTCCATCGGGGCCTTCGCCATGCTCTCGGGGAACTTCGGCCGCCCCGGCGCGGCGGCAGGCGTATGTCAGTACAACGGGATGCCCCTCGACGGCAAGTACTGCACGAGCCCCATCCAGGCCGACCAGGTGGACAACGTGGGCAGCGGACAGGCGGCCTACACCACCGGCGTCTTGGCGCTGGTCATGCCGGAGGCGCTTGAGAGCGGCACCTACAACGGGCAGCCCTTCAACCTGAGGAGCATCTTCATTAACAACTGCAACCCGTTGAACTACGTGGCCGACCGCCAGGCGCTCATCAAGGTGCTCGACCAGATGGACCTCATCGTGGCAACGGACATCCGCGTGACCGACACCACCCGCTACGCCGACATCGTGCTGCCGGCCGCCCACTGGTTCGAGGTGCAGGACTTCACCTGCGGCACGGCGTTCCTCACCCCCTTCGTTGCGCTGCAGGAGAAGGCGATTGAGCCGCTGGGGGAGTGCAAGCCCGATTACGAGATCTTCAAGATGATCGCCGAGGGCATGGGCCTGCCGGGCGTCTACGCCGGATTCTCCGCCGAGGAGGCCATGCGCTACGTGCTCGACACCGATACGGCTGCCAAGTGGGGCGTCAGCTATGATCGCCTGATGAAGGAGAAGATCATTCGCTGGTTCCCCGAGGAGGACTACATCTACGCAGCGGACGGCACGTTTGCCACGGCGACGGGCCGCGCCCAGTTCTACTTCGAGAAGCTGGCGCCCTCCATGCAGTGGGGGCAGACCTACGACAAGGACCTCGAGCGGCTGCCGTTCTTCGTCGAGCCGCAGGAGGCGTGGCCGACGAATGCGCTGATGGAGAGCTATCCGCTCACCTGCTATCAAGAGCACACCCGCTATCGCGTGCACTCCAACTTCAGCGAGGTGCCATGGCTGCGCGAGTTCGATCCCGAGCCGACGGTCAAGATGAACCCCGTCGACGCTAAGGAGCGGGGCATCGTCTCGGGAGACCGGGTGAAGGTCTACAACGACCGTGGTCACGTGGTGGTGAGGGCCGTGGTCTCCGAGGGGATTCGGCCGGGGACGTGCAACATCCCCAAGGGCTGGCAGGCTGACCAGTACGAAAGCGGCCACTACCAGGATCTTACGAGCAGGGGGACGAACCCCTACGTGGCCAACTCCCAGTTCTCGGACCTTCTGGTCGAGATAGCGAAGGCGTAAGGAGGCTGACATGAAATACGGAATGGTCATCGACCTCAAGCGCTGCATCGGCTGCAACACCTGCGCCATGGCCTGCAAGATCGCGAACTACACGCCGGAAGGCGTCATGTGGAACCGGATTCTGACCGAGGGGGGAGCCGAGCAGGATACTCCGGAAGGCGTCTACCCGACCCTGCGCATGGGCCACGTGCCCGTGAGCTGCCAGCACTGCGAGAACCCGGCCTGCGTGAAGGTGTGCCCCGTGGGCGCCACCTACAAGGACCCGGAGACCGGAGTGGTGCGCCAGGACTACGACAAGTGCATCGGCTGCCGCATGTGCATGGCAGCGTGCCCCTACACGGGCGTGCGGTCGTTCAACTGGGAGGAGCCGAGCTACGCCGTTGACGTCATCTTCGGCGACGCCGACGCCGCGCCGCACCAGAAGCACGTGGTTGAGAAGTGCACGTTCTGCTACCAGCGTCTTTCCCGAGGGGAGACGCCGGCTTGCATGGAGCTCTGTCCCGGCCGCGCCCGCTTCTGGGGCGATCTGGACGACCCAGAAAGCGAGGTGGCCACGCTCGTGCGCGAGCGCCCGCATAGGCAGCTGCTCGCTGACGAGGGCACCAAGCCCTCCGTGTACTACCTGGTGTAACCGCGCGGCGCGCCCGCGGCCGGGGCGGCGCGCCACCCCCCCCGGGGGCCAACCAAA
>CANSQW010000024.1 GCA_947649215.1 uncultured bacterium
GGCCGTGGCCGCGTCGGCGGCGAGCGCGTCACGCAGGGGCTTCGCGCAATTGGGGCACACTGCCACGATGCGCTCGACGCCGGCGGCCGCCACATGCTCGCGCAGGGTCTCCTCGAACGAGGCGCGCACGACCTCGCCGTCCGGCTCGTAGGCGAGGATCTTCCCGCAGCACAGAAGCGAGATGCCCTCTACGCCGCCGGCGTCTCGCAGCGTGTCGTAGACCGCCGCGACGAGCGGCAGGGCGTAGTTGATGAGCGAGCAGCCCGGGAAGAACACCGACGGGCACGGCTTGAACGCCCCGCCGCCGGCGGCTACGAGGCGCGCCTGGCCCGTCACGCGGTCGAAGGCCACCGCCGATCCGGTGAGCGCATCCTCGAACAGGTACTCATCCACGTCAGTTCTCCTCCTCCGTAGGCCGAGGGGCCAGCATACGCAAGGGGCCCGACTTTGACAAGCCGAGCCCCTTCCTCATTTCACTTCTTTACCCAACACGCTCACCGGTTCGCCCAAGGAAGTCAGCGAGAGGCCGTACGGTGCCTGGGATAGCCCCGGCCGCGCCCCGACCGAAGGGAGGAAGTACCCTTGGGGTGCGCGGCCGAGCGTACTTCGTACGCGAGGGTAAGCGCACAAGGGGCTAGGCCAGGTGCCGTACGGCCTCGGAGCGTCGGCCTGTTACGACGTTGCGTTAGCAACGGCGTAACTAAAAGATGTTCTCGCCGTAGGTCCAGGCCTTGACGAACTTGTCGTCCTTGTCGGCGATGCGGGTGTAGTAGCGATCCTCGCCCGGCAGCGGCGCGCGGTCGTCGGAGAGCACCACCATGAAGCGGAGCAGCAGGCCGCCCAGCAGCACGAGCACAGGCGCCACCAGGGTGGAAGCCGCGCTGTGGCCGCCGAAGACGTAGAGGATCTCGGGCAGCAGCAGGCCGCCGAAGATCATGCCGCCCCAGAACAGCGGCGCGTAGGAGCCGTGCACCCAGCGGTGGGCCGCCTTGTTGGCCGTCTTGTTGCCGGCGCCCAGGAAGGACAGCACCATCACGAGCAGCACGACGATCTCCACCACCACGAGGATGATGTCGACGGTGTGCAGGATCTCCTTGCTCAGCTCAGCCACGATCACGCTCTCCAGCGTGAAGGGGGCCGGCCACCAGCCGATGGACAGCGCGATGGCCGCGCAGGCGGTGGACAGGGCCGACACGGTGAACAGCACCGGCAGGGCCGGGGTCGCCCAGAAGGCATGGGCCTTCAGGGTGGACAGGAAGATGCCCGTGTAGAGCATGATGCAGGTGCCGGACAGGCCCGCGATGGCCAGGCAGAACCCGCGGAAGGGCACGAGGAAGCCGGCGATGGGGGCAAACCAGTCCCACGGCACGTAGCTCGCGAACCACAGCACGCCGAAGATGGCGCACACGGTCAGGAAGCGCGCGCCCCAGGCGAGCACGCTCGTGCTCTTCACGAAGGCGCGGTAGAACACCATGGGCTGGCCGAGATCGACCACGAGCATGATGCAGCCGAAGCCGAGCGCGCAGATGCCGAGGAATCCGGGCCACGCGAGCACCTCGCCCATCATGGGGACGTCAGGGTAAACGAAGAAGCTCAGGATGGCGGCGAGGCAGAAGATGCCGCCGCCCAGACCGCCCAGGAACAGGTAAGTCGGAATGGGCCACTCCCAGTAATGATGTCGCATTATGCCTTACCTCCCAACTCAGGAATGTAGTAGATCTGCGGGCCGGTGCCGAGGTCCTCGAGCAGGCGCACCGTCTCGACGGAGCCGATGAGCTTGGACACCTCGGAGTTCGGGTCGTCCAGGTCGCCGAAGATGCGGGCCTTCTGGTGGCAGGTGGCCACGCAGTAGGGCTCGGCGCCCGGATCGGCAGCGCGGTGATCGCGGCAGAACGTGCACTTGCGCACGAAGCGGTGCAGGCGGGGCTGGAGCTTGGACTGGTCGCGCATGCCGTAGGGGCAGGCGTTCACGCAGGCCAGGCAGGCCATGCACTTGTCGTAGTCGATCCAAACCACGCCGTCCTCATCCTGATGGGACGCGCCGGTGGGACAGCACGGCACGCAGGCCGGCTTCTCGCAGTGCATGCAGAGCGTGGGCAGCCAGCTGCGGTGCACGTTGGGCCAGGTGCCCTTGACGCCCTCGGTGAGCACCGGGTTGTAGACGATGTCGAGCGGCAGGTCGTTCCACGTACGGCAGGCAACCGTGCAGGAATGGCAGCCGATGCAACGACGCTGGTCGATGACCATAACGTAACGGGTCATGTTCTATCCTTCCTCCTTCGGTCGCTTACTCGACGACGGGCTCGTAGGTCATGGTGAAGCGGTTGCCGGTGTTCTCGTCCACCAGCTGCTGGGTGGCGGCGTCGTACTTGTAGCCGTAGTAGGCGTCGTGGTACGCGCCGGTCTCCGGGTCGATCATCCAGCCGCTGTTGGGATCGTAGACCAGCTGGCGGTCGGGCAGCATGGCGTAGCCGGCCTCGACGTTCCAGCGCAGGTGCTCAGGCATCTCGAACGGAGCCGCCTCGGCGCCGGGATAGCCGCGCACGCCGCCCAAAAACGGAATCTCCTCGCGCTCCATGGTGTAGATCTTGCCGGTCTCATCGTCCACCAGGTACTCGCCGGCAGCGTCGTAGCGCCAGCCGGTGTAGGCGTCGTGATAGCCCTTGGTGCGGGGGTTGATCAGCCAGCCGGACGCATCCAGGCGGAAGTTGGTGCCCTTCTGGTACAGCGTGTTGTTCTGCCACACCCACTCGTAGCCCTCGGGAACCTCGATCTCGGGCTCGGGCTTGGTGAAGGGACGCGGCTCGCGGGCGAGGGGACGCTCGCTCGGCTTGGCGTGGATGCCGGGCTCCTTGGCGTTGCCCGGGATGGAGAACTGGGCGTCCTCGGCGGTGAACTCGGCGTCGAACTCGCCGCACTTGTACACCTTGCACATGAGGCCGCGGTTGGCCCAGGAGCCGCCCATCGGATCGCAGTCCTCCTCGTCGACCGAGGTCAGAACGTTGACGTTGGACTCCAGGCAGCCGAACGGGTTGGCCAGGTCGGCCGAGCCGTCGCGCTCGGGGAACCACCAGCCGCGCGGCGCGAACACCACGTTGGGGTGGGTCTCGTTGTCGACGTTGGCGCGCATCTTGATGCGGCCGCGGCGGGTCTCGATCCAGCACCAGTCGCCGTACTCGATGCCCAGCTTCTCGGCGAGCGCCGGGTTGATGGAGAAGTACGGGTCGGGGTACAGGAAGCGGATGCCCTGCATCTGGAAGTGCTCGGAGTGGTGGTAGGGCATGAAGCCGCCGCCAGTGGTGAGCACCACGGGGTACTCCTCGGCGATCTCCGGCGTGTCGATCTCGTTCTCGATGCAGCCGACGTACTCCGGCATGCCGGGGAAGCCGAGCTCCTGCATGATGGTGGAGTTGAGCTCCACCTTGCCCGACGGGGTCCAG
The DNA here is from genome assembly GCA_947649215.1 of uncultured bacterium. Taxonomy (GTDB): domain Bacteria; phylum Actinomycetota; class Coriobacteriia; order Coriobacteriales; family Eggerthellaceae; genus Enterorhabdus. The sequence goes on from CANSQW010000024.1 coordinate 3,441, forward strand.
AAGCCGCCGTTGGCCTCGAACTTCTTCTGATGCAGCGGCGGGTAGTACATGCGGATCATCGACACGAAGTCGTCATAGCAGCTGATGGGCAGGCCCAGCGGCTCCATGATGTGGTAGTAGGCCTCTTCCTCGGTCTCCCACGGCCAGTTCGCGGGATCCTGGCCGCAGGCCAGGCCCAGCTTGCGCCAGAACACCATGTCGGTGTGGCGGTCGTAGAGGGGCTGGATGGCCCGCTTGCCGCCGAGGAAGGAGTCGGTGGCGCCGTAGTGGGTCACGATGGTGGGGCGCTCCAGGGCGCCGGCGGCCGGGAACACGTAGTCGGACAGAAGCGCCGTCGGCGTCATCCAGTACTCTACGGTCACGAGGAACTCGCAGCGCTTCAGGGCCTCCAGGGTCATTTTCGCGTCGCCGTAGGAGTTCACCGGGTTGGTGGCGTTCACGATGAGGGCGCGCACCGGGTAGGGGTCGCCGGTGATGATGGCCTTGAACACGCTCGGGCCGTGGGCCTCGCAGAACCACTCGGCCGGCAGCGTCTTGCCCCAGGTGCGCCGCGCGTTGTCGGAGATGAGGGTGTAGCCGGGCCAGCTCGTCAGCTTGAACTTGTCGGAGCCGATCTGCTTGGCCTTCTGCTCCTCGGGCAGGCACTCGTTGGCCTCCATCTCCTCGTCGGTGAGGAAGTTCAGCGCCGGGCCCGGCATGCCGTCGCCGCCGGGCACGTCCAGGTTGCCGCAGACGGCGCGCATGAGGGCGAGGGTGAGGCTCGTGGTGGTGGAAGCCGTGCCGAGCTGGTCCCAGGTGCAGCCCCACTGGATGCAGCCGGGGGTGTTGGTGGCGTACATGCGGGCCGCCGTGCGGATCTGCTCGGGCTCGAGCCAGGTGATGGGGGCCGCCCACTCGGGGGTGTACTGGGCCACGTGCTCGGTGAGCTCCTCGTAGCCGCTGCACCACTGGCCGATGAAGTCGTAGTTGGCCAGGCCCTCGTAGATGATGACGTTGAGCATGGCCAGCGCCAGCGCCGCGTCAGAGCCGGGGCGCAGGGGCAGCCACAGGTCGGCCTTCGACGCCGTCTCGGAGTAGCGCGGGTCGACGACGATCATCTTCATGCCGGCGTTGTGCAGGTCCCAGTAGCCGTGCATGCCGCCCAGGGTGGACGCGCCGGGGTTCATGCCCCACAGGATGAGGCAGCGCGCGGCGCCCAGGTCGGTCTCGAACGGCGACCAGCCGGCCACGCAGGTCTCGGCCATGAAGGTCGGGATCCAGCACAGCAGCGCGTTGTGGAAGCCGTTGGGCGTGCCGAACTGGTTCAGGAAGCGGCGACGCGCCCAGTCGTCGGTGCGCGTGGTGCCGCCCGCGGAGGCCACGGCCTCGGCGCCGGACTCGGCCTTGATCTGGTTCAGGCGGTCAGCGACCTCCTGGATGGCCTGGTCGTAGTCGATCTGCTCCCACTTGCCCTCGCCCTTCTCGCCGACGCGCTTGAGCACGTGGTTGACGCGAGCCGGGTGGTTGAGATGCAGAAGCGCGCTCGTGCCACGGCAGCACAGGCCGCCCTGGTTCGAGTAATCGGGGTCTCCCTCGATCTTGATAACGTCACCGTCCTTGACATACGCAAGGACGCCGCAGTTGGCGTGGCAGAAGTAGCACAGCGACTTCACCATCTTGACGTCATCGGCATGGATATCGATTTCCGTCATCTACCTTCCCCTCTTCTTCTCCGTAGATCTTGCTCTACTTGACGCCGCGCACGGCGAGAATCGGTGGCGTTCTCACGTGAGCGAAATACACCGTCGGATTATAGTGGCGCAATCCACTAGTTGCCATGAGCCGTCATTCTTTTCCGATGAAAGGCGCCTGGGGGCGTCGGCGGCGGCACGGCGCTATAATCGCCGCGAGAGCCCGTTGAGGAAGGCATCCACATGACCCACCGCTTCACGTTCATGGGCACGGCCGCCGGCTGCGGCGTGCCGTCGTTCTTCTGCGACTGCCCCGCCTGCGCCGAGGCCCGGGCCGACGCGCGCCTGGCCCGCGGGGACTGCGGCGTCATGGTGCGCGGCGAGCAGACGCTCGTCATCGACACGCCGCCCGACGCGCGCCACCAGCTCATCCGCGAGGGCGTGCGCGCGGTGGACGAGATCCTGTTCACCCACTGCCACTTCGACCACATCGGCGGCTTGGGCGAGTACGAGTACCTCGTGCAGCTCGTGCAGAAGCGCCGGATGCCCGTATTCGGCAGCGCCGAGGCCCTGGCCGGCATCAACGCCGAGTTCCACTACATGGACTACTGCCTGGACGAGCACGCGCTCGCGCCCTTCGAGACCCACGAGTTCGACGGGGTGCGCTACACCGCCTGCCCCGTCACCCACGCGCCGGGCACCTACGGCTACCTCATCGAGACGCCGTCCACGCGGCTGTTCTACGCGAGCGACACGGCCACGCTGCCGCCGGAGACCGCCGAGCGCGTACGCGGCTGCGACATCCTGGCCATGGACGCCACCTTCTGGAAGGGCAACTGGTCGCCCAACGACCACCACTCCGTCCAGGAGTGCATCGAGGAGGGCCTCGCGCTCGACGCGGGCACCGTCTACCTCACGCATATGTGCATGCACTACGACGAGCCCGTCACCTACGCCGAGCTCGTCGACTACCTGCGCCAATACGACGGCCGCGTGGTGGCCGCCCTCGACGGCATGACGCTCGAGATCTAGGGAGCCGCGCCTTGCGGCGCGCCCGCCGGCGTGGCCGCTTTTGCGGAAGCGCGGCCCAAAAGTGGCCAATTGCTTCGAAATTCCGAGCCTCTTCGCGGCCTTTGGGCGGCGCTGACAAGACGTGGGCGCCAATCCCGCCGCGTTTCCCCTGGTCGCGGTTATCCGTCTATAACATTTAGCGCGCTACGGGGCTATGCTGACTCGGAATTTCGAAGCAATTGGCCACTTTTCCAGCTTTTCCCTGCAGACGCATGAAAAAGCGGCCGCCCGGGCGGGCGGCCGCTTCGCGTGGGAGGATTGGGCGCGGCGCTATCCGCGCACCTCGGCGCCCGTGGCCTTCTCCACCTTGGTGAGCAGGCGGCCATGCGCCTTCTCCACCTCCTCGCCGGTGAGGGTGCGATCGGGGGCGCGGTAGGTCAGGCTGTAGGCCATCGACTTCTTGCCGGCGCCCACGCGCTCCTCGTCGCGGTACACGTCGAACAGGCGCACGTCCTCGAGCAGCTTGCCCCCGGCCGAGGTCATGCACTGCACGAGCCGCTCATGGGTGACGCCCTCGTCCACCACGAGCGCCACGTCCACCGACACGGCCGGGAACACGGGCACGTCCACGTAGGGCCGCGCGGGCTGCGCCGCCTTGACGAGCGCGGAGGCGTCCAGCTCGAACACGGTCACGGGCACGTCGATCTCGAAGGCGCGGGCGGCCAGCGGGTGCAACTCGCCCACCCAGCCGATGACGGTGCCGCCGGAGAGCATCTCGGCCGCGCGGCCGGGCTGGAGGTGCGGCGCCTCGTCGGCCGCGAGCGCGCGGAAGCGCACCTTCGGCAGCGCCAGCTCGCGGGCGAGCGACTCGAGCACGCCCTTGCCGTCGAAGAAGTCGAACGGCACGCGCGGGCGGTTCCACGCCGCGTCGCCCATGGCGCCGGCGAGCGCCCCGGCGATGCGGCGGCGCTCCTTGGGCTTCTTGCGGCCCTCGGCGGCGGCGAACACGGTGCCCACCTCGTAGAGCTGCACGTCGGCCACGCCGCGCGCGAGGTTGTAGGCCACCGAGCGCAGAAGGCCCGGCACGATGGACTGGCGCATGACCGACTGGTCGGCGTTGAGCGGGTTGAGCAGCTCCACCGGCTCGCCAAGGCCCGCATCCGGCAGGCGCAGGCGCTCAAGGTCGGCCGGCTCGGCGAAGGAGTAGGTCATCGTCTCGTTGAGGCCGGCGGCGCGCAGGGTCTCGTTCACCGTGTCCAGGGTGCGCTCGGCCTCGGTGCGCGTGCCCACGCGCTGGGGGCTGCCGGGCAGCGAGGCGGGGATGCGGTCCATCCCCCACAGGCGCAAGACCTCCTCGTACAGGTCGATCTCACGCTCCAGGTCGGGGCGGAACGTGGGGGCGGTCACGGCCAGCACGTCCGCATCGGCGTCGGAGGACACCGTGCAGCCGAGGCGCGTGAGCGCGTCGACGACGAACGCGGCCGGGATGTCGGCGCCCATCATGGCGCAGAAGCGCGGGATGCGGAAGGCGAGCTCGCGCGGGAGCGTGCGCTCGGCGTAGGCGTCCACGACGCCGGGGCGCACCGTGCCGCCGGAGACCTCGGCGAGCAGGGCCGCGGCGGCCTGGGAGATGAGCTCGACGGGGTTGTCGTCCACGCCGCGCTCGTAGCGCATGGAGGACTCGGAGATGAGGCCGAGGTTGCGGCTCGTGCGCGAGGTGCGGCCGCGCTCGAAGGTGGCCGCCTCGAGGAGCACCGTCGTGGTGTCGTCGGTCACCTCGGTCTCGAGCCCGCCCATGACGCCAGCCAGGGCCACGGCGCGCTCAGGCGTGGCGATGACCGTCATGTCCGAGGTGAGCACGCGCTCGGCGCCGTCGAGGGTGGTGAACTCCTCGCCGTCGCCGGCGGGGCGCACGACGATGCGGGCCACGCCGTCGGCACCCGCCAGACGGTCGAAGTCGAAGGCGTGGAGCGGCTGGCCGAACAGGAACAGGATGTAGTTGGTCACGTCCACGACGTTGTTGATGGAGCGCGCGCCGGCGGCGGTCACGCGCTCGGCCAGCCAGTCGGGGCTCGGGCCCACCTTCACGTTGTCGATGACGCGCGCGGTGTAGCGGGCGCAGCGCTCGGGGTCGGCCACCTCCACGCTCACCGCGTCAGCCGCAGACGCGCCGGCTGTGAGCTCCGGCAGCTTCGCCGCCATGGCCGCGAGCGGGTCGGTCACGTCCGCCTGGTACATGGCGCCCACCTCGCGCGCCATGCCCGTCATGGACAGGCAGTCGGGGCGGTTGGGCGTGATCTCCAGGTCGAGCACCACATCGCCCAGGCCCAGGTACTCGGCGATGGGCGCGCCCACCGGCGCGTCGTCGGGCAGGATCCAGATGCCCGCGTGGTCAGAGCCCATCCCCAGCTCGCGCTGGGAGCAGCACATGCCGCAGCTCGCGACGCCGCGCAGCTTCGACTTCTTGATCTTCAGGTCACCGGGCAGCACGGCGCCCACGCAGGCCACCGGCACCTTGATGCCCGCGGCGATGTTCGGCGCGCCGCAGACGATCTGCACCGGCCCGACGGCGCCCACGTCCACGGTCACCACGTGCATGTGGTCGGAATCGGGATGCGGCTCGCAGGTGAGCACCGCACCCACCACCACGCCGTCGAAGGCCTCGCCCGTCTTCTCGACGCCCTCCACGCCCGTGCCCGTCAGGTCGAGCCGGTCGCAGAGCGCCTTCGTGTCCGCCGGAACGTCCACGTACTCGGAAAGCCACTTCAGGGATACTCTCATAGCTTGTTCTCTCTCTTCATCAGCCCAAGACTTTTTTGTCCCAGGAATTCGCCTAGGGAAGCCGACGAGGGGCCGCCGGGCGCCTTGACCGAGCGAGTTCCGCAGCGAACGCAACAGTCCAGCGGACTGTTGCGCCGAGCGAGGACTGTCTGAGCGAATCAAGGCGCCCGGTGGCCCCGCCGCGGAGGGCCCGCAGCGTCGGCAGCCAGCTCTAACTCCTCACGAAGTTAGAACTGGCGCAGGAACCGCATGTCGCCCTCCAGCAGCATGCGCAGGTCGGGGACGTTGTACTTGAGGCAGGCGATGCGCTCCACCCCCATGCCGAAGGCGAAGCCGGAGTAGCGCTCCGGGTCGATGCCGCTCATCCCCAGCACGTTGGGATCCACCATGCCGCAGCCGAGGATCTCAAGCCAGCCGGTGCCCTTGCACATGCGGCAGCCCTCGCCGTGGCAGATGCCGCAGCTCACGTCCACCTCGGCCGAGGGCTCGGTGAACGGGAAGTAGTGGGCGCGGAAGCGCGTCTTGCGCTCGGGGCCGAAGATCTGCTTGCAGAGGTAGTCGAGCGTGCCCTTGAGGTCGGCGAAGGTGATGCCCTCGTCCACCACCAGGCCCTCGATCTGGTGGAACTGAGGCAGGTGCGAGGGATCGGCCACGTCGCGGCGGTACACCTTGCCCGGGGCGATGACGTAGATGGGCAGCTCCTGGTCCTCCATGGCATGCACCTGCACGCCGGAGGTCTGGGTGCGCAGCAGCACCTCGGACTCGCCGCGGACGCGGGCGGCGTCGCCGGAGCGGTCGAGCACGTAGAAGGTGTCCTGCATGGAGCGGCTCGGGTGGTCGGCCGGGGCGTTGAGCGCCTCGAAGTTGTAGTAGTCGGTCTCCACCTCCGGACCCTCGGCCACGGAGTAGCCCAAGCCCAGGAAGATCTCGGAGATCTCGTCAATGATGCCGTTGATGAGGTGGCGGGTGCCCCGCTGCTGCACGCGGCCCGGCAGCGTGACGTCCACGGCCGCCGCGTCCATGGCGGCGTCGAGCTCGGCGGCGTCGAGCGTCGCCTTGCGCGCGCCGAGCGCCTCCTCCACGGCCACGCGGGCCTCGTTCACGGCCTTGCCCACGGCGGCGCGCTCCTCCTTGGGCACCTGCCCCATGGAGCGCAGGTAGCCGGTGAGCGAACCCGCCTTGCCCAGCACGGCCACGCGCACCTCCTCCAGCGCCGCCGTCGTCTCGGCCGCGGCGATGGCGGCCAGCGTGTCGTCGCGCAGCGCCGACAGCTCCTCGGTGATTGCCATCTTTCCTTCCTTTCAACGAAAAAGAGCCTCCCCGCGCCCTTGGCGGATGCGGGATCCGATTCCAAGGACGAGAGGAGGCTCTCGCGGTACCACCCTGGTTGGCGACGGGGGCCGGTGCGTCACGGCCGCGGGCGGGCATGCCGCCGGCCAAGGCCGTCTGCGCTGGCGCGGGCGTCGCCCGCTCTTTGGCCCGGTGACGGGGGCAGGCCGTCGTCCCCTACCGGCCGTCTCGCCCCCTGCGGCCCGCAGGCCGTGGGACGTCCGCTCTCAGGGACGCTGCTCGGAAGGGAATTGGCGCGCCGCCCGAGCCGGGCCCTTTCAGCCAAGGGGCCCTTCTCTGGAGGCGGGGCATCGCGCGCCACTGTCTTCGTCGTCGCATGTAAGCGTGAAGTATAGCGCACTTGGGCGCGAGTGGGAGTTTCTTACTCCGAAACGCAGATTCGAACGGTTCTGCACTCCGTTTGAGCGCGACGCGGCAGGCATGCATTGTTAGCCACGGCTTTTTGCAGGAGAAACGTGGCCACCGCCCTGGGCGACCCTCGGAGAAGCCGTCGGAGAGGGTGCAGAACCGTCCGTTTTTGCAGAAACGGGGGAAATTCCCGAGGTTTGGTGTCCCCAGCGAGTGTGGCCACACCCCACGGGGCGCAGCGAGTGCGGGGGACGCAGCGAGTGCGGGGGACGCAGCGGGTGCGGACGCGAGTGCAGGGGCGCAGCGGATGCGGAGGCGCTAGGCGCCCCTGGGCCGAGGGCGCGGCCGGCAGGCGCTCGAGAAAACGCGGGAGGCGCGCAGACGCGAAGGCGGCACCTAGGCCGCTCGACGGATGCGGGGCACGCAGCAAGGCGCGCGAGCCCCGGGCGTGGGCGCGGGCCGCGCAGGACGCCTACAGGAAGCGGTAGCTCACC
>CANSQW010000025.1 GCA_947649215.1 uncultured bacterium
GCCCTTGCCCTGGCGCTGGCCCTCGGGAGGGCCGTGCCGTGGGAGGGGGCGCTCGGCGCTGCCGCCGTGGCGCTGCTGACGGGTGCGGTCGTGGCGCTGACGGTGGCAGCGGAGCCGCGGCACCTGATGTGCTCCCCTGTCCTCCCCGCAGCCGTGGCGCTGCTGGTGGGGGCTGAGCTGCTCTTCGGGGCGCATCTGGCCTGGAGCCAGCTCTACGGCGACTTCTCCCAGGAGGGCCAGGACGCCTACGCGGCGGAGTCGCGTTCGGCCCAGGCGACGCTTGCGGCGGAGGATCCGGGATTCTATCGCGTGGCCAAGACCTACACGCGGGCTATCGACGTGGCGCTCAACGAGGGCCTCGCCACGGGCTATCGCGACCTGTCGTCTTACAGCTCGGCCCATGACGGAGCGGCCGTCTACTTCCTCAACTCGCTCGGCTACAGCCAGGAGGGCCAGTTCTCCACGCGCTACGCCGAGCCGATCCTGCCGAGCGACGCGCTTCTGGGCGTGCGCTACGTGTGGTCGGCGACGGAGCCGGCTGGATTTGCGCCCACGGCGCAGGAGTCGGCTCTGACAGGCGCGCGGCTCTACCGCGACCCCTACGCGCTGCCGCTCGGCTACGGCGTGAGCGCGGAGGCGGCGGGCTTCACGTTCGACGAGCTGGGCGACCCCTTCGCGCGGCAGAACGCGTTTGCGAGCGCGCTCGCCGGGCGTCCGGTGGAGCTGTTCCGGGCCTGCGAGGCCGTGGAGGAGCCGGCGGCGGACGGGACGCGCACGTGGCGGGCCCAAGTGCCCGAGGGAGCCATCGGCTACGCGTACGTGGAGGCGTCGCGGCGTGCGGGCGAGTGCCAGCTTTCCGTGGATGGTGGCGAGCCGGTGACGGAGAACGCGCGCTTCCAGCAGTCGATCCGCGCGGTGACGGGGGTGACCGAGGCGCCGACCGAGGTGTCGGTGACGCTCGCGTTCACGAACGCGGGCGAGGGCCTGGCGAGAGATGTCGCAGAGGCGACGCGCGCGCAGGAGGAGGCGACGTGCCTCGTCTACTGGCTCGACCTGGCGGCGCTCGAGGAGCTCGTCGGCGAGCTGGGCGCCCGCCCGCTCGACGTGACGGCGTTCTCCGGCGCTGGCGTCGCGGGCACCTTTGACGGCGGCGCGGAGGGCGGCCTGCTCATGGTGACGGTGCCCAACGACCCTGGTTGGGAGACGCGCGTGAACGGCCAGACGGTCGAGACGCTCGACATCGCCAGCGGCGCCCTCACCGGCGTGCCGGTGGGCCCGGGGGAGAATCGGGTGGAGATGACGTACCGCACCCCAGGGCTGGCGGCGGGGTGCGCGGTGTCGGTCGTGGCGCTTCTCGCAACGATAGCGCTGGGAGTCCGGGGAAGACGGGCCTCTGATACAATTCTTCCGAGAAGATAGCCGAGGAGCCAGCTGCTCCGCTGCGGGAAAGGATGCGCCGCCGTGCCGAAGGCGTCCGTGATCATACCCATCTACAACGTCGAGCGTTATCTGGAGGCGAGCCTTGACTCGCTGCGCGCCCAGACGCTCGGCGACTTTGAGGCGATTTGCGTAAACGACGGCTCCACCGACGGATCGCGCCGGCTCCTCCAGCGCTACCTGGACGAGGATCCTCGCTTCCGCGTCATCGACAAGGAGAACTCCGGCTACGGCGCCTCAATGAACCGGGGGCTTGCCGAGGCGTGCGGAGAGTACGTCGCCATTTTGGAGCCGGATGATCTCTATGAGCCTGATGCTCTGGAGAAGCTCATCGACGCAGCTGAGTCTGCCGATGCCGAGGTGGCGAAGGCCGACTTCTGGCTGTACTGGTCTGCGCCGGAGGAGCGGCGCGAGCGCTTCGGCTTCACGGAGGGGATTCCCTGCGGAAGGGCTGTCGCTCCCCAAGACCACCTGGACGCCTTCTATCGGAAGCCCTCCATCTGGTCGGCCGTCTACCGCCGAGACTTCTTGGAACGCGAGGGGATTCGCTTCACCGAGACGCCCGGTGCCTCGTATCAGGACGCGGCGTTCAACTTCAAGGTGTGGGCCGCGGCCGACAGGGCCGTGTTCCTGCCGGATGCGGTGCTCAGCTACCGGCAGGACAACGAGCAGTCCTCGGTTAATTCTCCGGGCAAGCTCTTCTGCGTATGCGATGAGTACGCGGAGATGGAACGCTTCCTGGTCGAGCGGCCGGAGCGGCGCGCGGCCCTCGAGGGCGTCAAGGAACGCATGAAGCTCGACACCTACCTGTGGAACTACGATCGGCTCGCGCCGGGCCTGCGTGAGGAGTTCCTCACTCGCGCCTCTGAGGAGCTGCGCGGCGATCTGGAGCGAGGTGACGTGGATCTGTCCCTCTTCGAGCCTTGGGCCGAGGCGGATCTGCGCGCGCTCGTGGAGTCGCCGGAGCTGTTCGCGGAGTGTCGGAACCGCTACGAGGGGAAGGGCAAGCTGGGCGTGCTCTGCCGCTACTGGCGGCTGGGCGGCCCGTCGCTCATCGCGAAGGCCCTGCGCTGCAAGAGGGAGCGGCAGCGATGACGCCGCGCGTGACGGTGGTCGTGCCGGTCTACAACGTCGAGGACTGCCTTGAGCGGTGCCTGGCGTCGCTCAAGGCCCAGACCCTCGAGGATATTGAGATCATCGCCGTGAACGACGGGTCGACCGATGCTTCGCGCGCGGTGCTCGCGCGGTGCGCCGAGGAGGATCGGCGTATTCGCATCATCGACAAGGAGAACGGGGGCCTCTCCTCGGCTCGCAACGCGGGCATCCTGGCGGCAGGCGCGCCCATCGTATGCTTCCTCGACTCCGATGACCGCTTCACCCCCGAGGCGTGCGAGCGCATCGCGACGGCATTCGAGGAGGGCGGCCCGCGCACGGACGTGGTGACCTTTGGTGCCAACTGCTATCCAGCCGAGGCGGGGTACCCGTGGCTCGTCGAGCACCTGAGTCCCCGCGATGCCGTCTACGACCCCTTCGCCCCCGCGCTGCTGTTCGAGGAGATGTCGCGCCCCTTTGCCTGGCGGACGGCCTGCCGCACGTCCTTTCTGCGCGAGGCCGGCCTGTTCTTCGACGAGGGCGTTCTCTTCGGCGAGGATCAGGTGTTCCACTTCGCGATATATCCGCGTGCCCGCCGCACGATACTGCTGTCGAACAAGCTCTACGAGTACCGGGTGGCCCGCGAGGGGTCGCTCATGGCAATCGTGGCGTCGGATCCCGTGCGCAAGATGACCGAGCACGTGCCCATCATGGCGGCGATCTTCGATGACTGGGACGGCGCTGGGCTGCTGGAGCCGTATGGCTCGCTTCTCGTGGCCGAGTACGTGGACTTCGCGCTTGGCTGCATCCTCGATTTGGAGGCCGGGGACAGAGAGGCGCTGCAAGAGCCTGCCGCGGCTGTTCTGCGGGCGCACTTCGACAAGGGGGCGCTGGCTGATCTCTGTCTGGAGCCAGCCACGCGGGCCATCGTCGACGCGTTCCTCGCAGGCGAGCCCATCTCGACGCCGCGGGCGAAGCGGCTTCGGCTCGCCTACTACCGCCAGCAATACGGCTGGCGTGCTATCGTCGGCCGCCTGCTCGGCCGCTAGGGAGGCGCTGATGAGGGCGAGGATCAAGGGCCTGTGCCGCGGTGACGGGAAGCTGTACGCGAAGGTAGCGTTGGATCCTGCCGTCGGTATCGTGCAGGCGCGGGCGTACGTGCGGGGAACCGAGGTGCCCTGTGGCGCGTATCCGCTCGCCGGGGACGGTGAGGACGGCTGCTGGGCGCTCGAGCTGCCCCCTGCCGACGCTCCGTCTATCGAGGTGCGCCTGAGGGCTGGCGAGGACACGGCGACGCTCCGCATCGGCTATGAGCGCGCGAAATGGGCCTCCCGTCTCAACTACCGGCTGCGTCCGGCGCTGTGCGCGGCGCTGCGCGACTGCGAGCAATCCTTCACAGACGGTCGCTATCAGCTGCGCATTCTCCGCTTCATCGAGGCGGGAGAGCATGTCGTCTGGCGGTTCCAGGTGACCTGGCGGGGCAGCGCCGAAGCACTTCCCGCGCTTGAGATCCTCGACGGGCGCGGACGGCCCCAGCCTGCCGAGCCGCTGCTCTTCGAGGAGCAGCTGTCCACGCAGGCTGAGGGGGAGCACTGCGTCATCTACTCGCTTGCCCTGCCGGCTAGCCAGCGGTTTTTCCTGGTGGTTGCCAATGATCCCGCCGGGCGCATGGTTCCTGGCTTCTGCGGGGTTGGGCGTGATGCGTACGAGGGGTTCAAGTTCTCCTCGTGGAAGCGCATGAGGGACGCGCGCGCCGATGATGCGAACTACCAGCGTTGGCTGGCCAGGCATCGCGCGACCGCCTCGGATCTGACGGCGCAGCGAGGGCGCTCCTTCCCGCAAGCGCCCCTCATCTCCATCGTGGTGCCGTGCTTCCGATCCGATCCGCGCTTCCTGCGCGAGATGATCGACTCGGTGGTCGCCCAGAGCTATGGCGGGTGGGAGCTCGTCCTGGTTGATGCGACAGCGGGGGAGTCCTCCGTGGTCGCGGACACCGTGGCCGCGGTGAGCGACCCTCGCGTTCGCCGCGTTCCGCTCGAGGGCAATCGCGGCATCGTGGGCAATACCAACGCAGGCGTCGAGGCAGCGCGTGGCGAGTTCGTCGCCTTTCTCGATCATGACGACCTGATCGAGCCTGACGCCCTGTTCTGCTACGTCGAGGCGATCAACGCCCGACCTGACGTTGCCCTGCTCTTCTGCGATGAGGACCTCTTCGAGCGTCCTGGCGCGTTCATTCAGCCGGTGTTCAAGACGCGTCTCAACCTCGACCTGCTCTACAGCCATAACTGCGTGACCCACTTCCTCATGGTGCGCCGTGCGGCCTTGGAGGCGGCTGGCCTCTCGTCTGACGAGGTGAGCGGCGCCCAGGACTACGATCTGACGCTGCGCGTGCTCGAGCAGGGAGGCGGCGTGGCCCATGTGCCGCGCATGCTGTATCACTGGCGCATCCACCCCGACTCCACGAGCGGCGATAACGCGGAGAGCAAGCCCTACGCCCAGGAGGCGGGACGTTGCGCGCTTCAGGCCCACTTTGACCGACGCGGCATTGCTGGCGAGGTGGAGGAGACGGAGCATCCCTTCGTGTACCGTATGCGCTACACGCTGCCCGATCTCCTTCCTCTCATCAGCGTCATCATCCCCAGCAAGGATCACGGCGACGTGCTCGGCCCCTGCGTTCGGTCGCTGCTGAGCAAGGCCACCTATGGCAACTTCGAGGTGGTCATCGTGGAGAACAACAGCGTGGAGCCGGCCACCTTCGCGCTCTATGACGAGCTCGTGTCTGACCCCCGCGTGCGCGTGATCAGCTGGGCGGGGGAGTTCAACTACTCGCGGATCATCAACTTCGGCGTGGCCGAGGCGCGCGGCGACTATCTGCTTTTGCTCAACAACGACACCGAGGTGATCTCCCCGGGCTTCATGGAGGAGATGGCCGGCTATCTGCAGCGGCCCGAGGTGGGCGTGGTGGGCGCCAAGCTCTACTTCCGCGACGGGCTCACCCAGCATGCGGGCATGCTCGTGGGGCCGGGCGGCGCGGTGGCCCACGTCAACCAGGATTTCCCGCCGAGCCGGGAGGGGTATCTGGCCAAGGCGGTGAGGCCGGGCAACTTCTCGGGGGTCACAGGTGCCTGCCAGATGATGCGTCGCGAGGTGTTCGACCAGGTGGGCGGCTACGACGAGGCCCTGGCCGTGGGGTTCAACGACATCGACTTTTGCCTGCGCGTCCGTGAGGCAGGCTACCTGGTGGTATTCACGCCCTATGCGGAGCTGTTCCATTACGAGTTCACGTCGCGCGGCCGCGAGGTGGCCGACGAGGCCAAGCTGCGCCGCTGGGAGGGGGAGCGGGATCGGTTCGCCGAGCGCTGGGCCCGCGTCTTCGAGGAGGGCGATCCCTATGGCAATCCCAGCCTCGATCCGGACAGCTCCTATTACGCGCTGCCGGAGGTGCACTAGGGGAGGGGTCTCCCCGCGCGCTTCGTCCGCCTAGCCCTCGAAGTGGCGGTAGGCCTCGCAGACCTCCTCGACGCTGCCGTTCATGCGCATGTGGCCGCGCTCGATCCACAGTGCCTTCTTGCAGACACGCTCCACCTGGTCGATGCTGTGGGACACGAACAGCAGGGTGGTGCCGTGCCCCTCCACGAGCTCGTCGATGCGCTTCTCGCATTTCTGCTGGAAGAGGAAGTCGCCGACGGAGAGGGCCTCGTCCACGACCAGGATGTCGGGGACGGTGGCCGTGGCGATGGCGAAGGCGATGCGCGCCACCATGCCGGAGGAGTAGTTCTTGAGCGGCATGTCGATGAAGTCGCGCACTTCGGCGAAGTCGACGATGGCGTCGAAGTTGTCGTCGACGAACTTTTTGCTGTAGCCGAGCAGCGACCCGTTGAGGTAGATGTTCTCGCGGGCAGTGAGCTCCATGTCAAAGCCCGCGCCCAGCTCAATGAGCGGTGCGATGGTGCCATTGATGGTGCAGGTGCCCCGCGTGGGCTCGAGCACGCCGGCGATGATCTTGAGCAAGGTGGACTTGCCTGAACCGTTGGTTCCGACGATGCCGTAGACGTCGCCACGCTCGATGGTGACGTCGATGCCTTCGAGTGCCACGAACTCACGGAAGAACAGCTGCCGGCGCACGGCGGCGATGAAGTACTCCTTCAGGGTGTTGAGCTGCTGATTGGCGATGTTGAACACCATGTCCACGTTCTCGACGCGGATCATGGGCTGGCTGGCGGTCTCGCTCATAGGGCGTTTCTCCGATTCGAACACGTTTACACGAACAGGATGAACTTCTTCTCGGTCTTGCGGAACACCGCGAGACCGATGGCGAAGGTGATGACGGCCATACCAAGACAGATGAGATTGGTCTCCAGGGAGGGGGTGGTGCCGTACATCGTGATGTCGCGGAAGTAGGTGACGTAGTGGTACATGGGATTGAAGACTTCGAGTCTTTGCATGAAGTCGGGCAGCAGATCCATGGGGTAGATGATGGGAGTGGCATACATCCAGGCCATGGTGAGAACGCCCCACAGGTGGATGATGTCGCGGAAGAACACCGCGAGCGCCGCCAGCAGGAGCCCCAGGCCGCTGCAGAAGAGGATGACGAAGATGAGCAGCACGGGCAGCAGCAGAAGGTTGAAGGTGGGAGCGATCTGGTAGAACAGCATGACCGCGGCTACCGCAACGAGCGAGAACAGGAAGTTCAGGCAGGCGAAGAGCACCTTTTCCACGGGGAAGACCATCTTTTCGATGCGCACCTTCTTGATGAGGGGGGACGCCTCGATGATAGAGGTCATGGCAGCTGACGTGGAGTCGGTCATCATGGAGAAGAGCGTCTGGCCTAAGATGAGGTAGACGGCGTAGTGCTCGATCTGGAAGCGGAACATATAGGAGAACACGCAGGCGAGCACGATCATCATGAGCAGGGGGTTGAGCACGCTCCACAGGATGCCCAGCACGCTGCGGCGGTACTTCAGCTTAAAGTCGCGTGTCACCAGGGATGACAGGACGAACCACGTCTTTTGGGCGTCCTTCTTCTTTAGTTCGGTCGTAGCAGTCATAGAGACCTTTTCATCAAGCCCCGAAGGGCGACAAATAGCATTATCGCCTGGTCATTATACCGTGCCATGGGCAGCCGGTTCGTTTTATGAGATAGAATCCACGGAGCAGGTTTTTCGGCCTGCATGGTTTGTCAGGTTCTTAGGAGTGTCGCCATGGGCAAGTCCTGCAGTCTTCCGGTCAAGGTGCTTCTGGCTCTCGTTCTCGCCGTCGGGCTTCTGCCTCCGCTCGCCTTTGCGGAGGGAACTTCGGACGCTTCGCGTGGCGAGGGGCAGGCGGAGCAGGGGCCTTCCGATGCAGCAGAGCCTGCGCTCTCGTCGGAGGGGGCCGCTGTGGTTGTCAAGGAGGACGCTCCGGCGAAAGACCCCGATGACCCGATGGAGGCTCTGCTCCCTGTGGCTGATGAGCCGCGTGTCGTAGAGGAGGCTCCTGGTGCGGGACTGGGGCTCTCCGTTGGCTGGGACGAGCCGTCATGCGGCGTTCCCACCGTATTCCATTTGAGTGGAAAAGGCGGGACGGGACCTTATGAGTACTACCTGGGCGCGATCTACCTCTACCAGACTGACGGCTTGGGCTACGAGATGGTCACGGATCCCTCGAAGCACGGGGCCAACGGCTATGTTTACCAGTCTTCGGGGGAGATATCCTTTACGTTCTACGCGTCGGGAAGTTATCAGCTGCATTTCTACGTTATGGACAAGAGTGCGCCCCCTTATAAAACGGAGCGTCGCATCGTCAACGTCCAGGTCAGCGACCCTGACCATCCAAGCATAGACGCTATCGCGGACAGCGTGGTGGCTGAGTGCTTGGCCAAGGGAAATAAGACTGATTTCGAGAAGGCCCTCTGGCTGCATGACTGGGTGGTCGACCACTGCGAGTACGACGGTTCGCTCCTGTTCTGCAGCGCCGAGGGTGCCTTGGCGCGCGGAAAGGGCACGTGCGAGTCGTATCACCGCGCTTACGTGAAGTTGCTCAGGCGGGCGGGCATCGAGACCGGACGCGTTGAGGGGAACGGGCATGTGTGGACTGCCGTGAAGATGGACGGGGAGTGGTACCAGGTGGATGTTACCTGGGATCGAACCGAGCAGTTCGCGGGATACCCGGATCTGAAGCACCTTCATTTCGGTCTTACCGATGAGATCACGACCCTGGTTCATTCCGACCATAAGCCGATGGCAGGCTATGAGTCCAACTCGTTCAAGAACAACTACTTCATCAAGACCGGGAAGATAGCCGAGTGGTCGGATCCCTATGTTTCCCGCATTCAGTCGCAGCTCGATGCCGGCGTCACGACGTTTACGGTGTCCATCGATCATGCGCAATGGGCTCCCAGCTATAAGGACATCCTCTACAACCTGGTGGCCTATGACCTGGCGGGCCGCGACTGGAAGGCGGGATCGACTCCTGTTCGCCTGGCCGTCACCTATGCCGCTGATACGCTCTCGGTTCGCGTGACCCCCGCGTTCACTGTCATCACGAGTGGGCCTTCGGTGACAACGCCCGTCTACAACGGCAAGACGCAGGTGGGCGTCCGCGCGGCAGCGGGGGGGCAATATGCCCTTTCGGGCACGACGCAGGCGGTGAACGCCGGCTCGTATGTCGCGACGGCGAAGCCTGCCAAGGGGTTTGCCTGGAACGCCCAGGGGGATGTTGCTTCGAAGACGTACAACTGGCGTATCGCCCCGGCTCCCATTGGCGGCTCGGGTGTCTCCGTCTCCGGCGTCAGGGCGAGCTATCTTCATACGGGGGCGGCCATCCGACCTGTGCCTGCGGTCACCTTCAACGGCGTCCGGCTGGTTCAGGGAAAGGACTACACGGTTTCCTGGAAGAATGAGGTGAAAGCGGGAACCGCTACCGTTGTTATCCAGGGAATGGGGAACTTCACGGGAACCAGGTCCGTCAACTATCGCATTGTGCCGCCGGTTACCGCGGCCCTTTCCGCTGACCAGCGCACGGTGACGGTGACGCTTGCCGCCGAGGCGGCTCAGGGCGCCTCCTCGGTGGCGTTCCCCACCTGGTCGCTCGAGGGCGGCCAGGACGACATCGTCTGGTACCTGGGCCGCAGGACGGCCTCGGGCGCCTGGACGGCCACGGTGCCGGTGTCGTCGCACCGCTCCTCCGGCGCCTACGCCGTGCACGCCTACGCCTCGGCCGGGGGCGCCCAGCGCTTCGCCGGGTCGGCGTCGTTTGAGGTGGCCGCGCCCTCGGCCCGGGTGTCGATCACCCAGACGGCGGCGCAGAGGTCCGCCGGCCGCTTCACGGTCTCGGTCGCGCTCTCGTCCCCCTCGGGGGCGAAGCGGGTGCAGGTCCCCGTCTGGTCGGCCGCCGGCGGGCAGGACGACATCGAGTGGCTCGAGGCGTCGCGCCGCCCCGACGGCACCTGGGCCGCGGAGGCCTCGATGGCCCGCCCCGGCCGGGCGCCGGGCCGCTACGTGGCCCACGCGTACGCGACCTGCGGCAACGGGGTGTTCGGCTACGCCGGGCAGGCCCAGGCCGACGCGTCGCTGTCGCCCGCGCAGGTTTCGATCGCCCTCTCGCGCGACCAGCGCACCGCCACGGTGACGGCCTCGGGAGGCTGGTTCGCCATGGCCTCCTCGGTGGCGTTCCCCACCTGGTCGCTCGAGGGCGGCCAGGACGACATCG
>CANSQW010000026.1 GCA_947649215.1 uncultured bacterium
CCTCCTCGAAGAAGAAGGCCGGCGCGTCGTCGCCCTGGTCGAAGTAGAGGTAGGGGTAGTCCGCCATGGCCTCCAGCGTCAGCTTGTCGGCATTCACCATGGGATGGCTCGCCGGCAGCGCCACGCGCGGGGTGCTGCGGATGAGCTCGTGGAACTCGAGCCCGGCGGCCTCGAGCGCCGCGCCCAGCCCCTCGGCCGTCTCGGAGGTCTGGAAGATGACACCCAGGTCGCTCTTTCCCGAGGTCACGTCATCGATGACGCCCTGGGTGGTGCGGTCGTAGAGCGCGTAGTGGAACTCATCGCCGCCGGCGGCGAGCACCACCTGGGCGAAGGTCTGCACATCGAAGAGGTAGTGCTGGCCGGAGATGGAGAACGTCTTAGCCACGGCGGATCCTTTCTACTTGGAAGAGGTGCGCTCGTCGACGAAGCGCGACGCCTTGTGCTCCGACGAGGTTCCGAGCCTGCCCGCATCATACACGATCACCTTGGCCGGACGCACGCCGGTGTGCGTCTTGAGCGCGTTCTCAACGCGGCGCGCCACCTCGTCGTAGGGCTCCTCGGAACCCTGGGCGCGCTCGACGGACACCTCGTACTTAGTGGTGAAGTCCTGGTCGTAGACGCGGATGGAGTACTCGCCAGTGAGTCCCTTCTCCGCACGGACGACGTATTCAATGTCAGTGGGGAACACGTTCACGGCGCCGACGATGAACATCTCGTCCTTGCGGCCGGTGACGTGGATGCGCGCCAGGGTGCGCCCGCACTCGCACTTCTCGGTGGAGACGTAGCCGATGTCGCCGGTGCGGAAGCGGATCATCGGGCGCGCCTTCTTCATGAGCGTCGTGTACACGAGCTCACCCTGCTGGCCGGGCTCGAGCACCTCGCCGGTGTTGGGGTCGACCGTCTCCACGAGGATCTGGTCCTCCACGATGTGCAGGCCGTCCTTCGCCTCGCACATGGCCGCGCAGGCGCCGTAGATGTCAGACAGCCCGAAGAAGTCGACCACCTTCGCGCCCCACAGGTTCTCGATGGCCTCGCGCGTGGACTTGATGGAGCCGCCCGGCTCGCCAGCCACGATGATGGTGTGGATGGAGAAGTCGGTGCGCGGGTCGAAGCCCTTCTCCTTCGCCTTCTCGCCCAGCTGCCACGCGTAGGACGGGCTCGTCCAGATGACGGTGGGCTGGTACTGCTTGAGCACGAACAGCAGGCGGTCGGAGGGCACGGCACCTACCCAGATGGCCAGGGCGCCCAGGCGCTGCGCGCCGATGACATCGGGACCGCCCACGTAGAGCGCGAAGTTGAGCCCGTGGACGTAGCGGTCGTTCGGGCGCATGCCGGCCTGCCAGAACAGGCGCGCCTCGGTGTCCTGCCACAGGTCGAAGTCCTCCTGGGTGAACGGGCTCACCGTGGGAACGCCGGTCGATCCGGACGAGGTGGCCATGAACACGACCTCCTCCTCGGGCACAGAGCACATCTCGCCGAAGAAGCTGCCGACGTGCTGGGTGTCACGCTCGGTCTTCTTGTCGATGAAGGGGAACTTCTCGATGTCGGCAAGGGTCTGGATGTCCTCCGGACGCACGCCGGCCTCGTCGAAGCTGCGCTTGTAGTAGACGGTGTTCTCGTAGGCGTAGGAGACCATGGCCTTGAGGCGCTCGAGCTGCATTGCCTCCAGCTCCGGGCGCGGCATGCACTCGATCTCCGGATCGTAGTACTTCTGATCGTAGGGGATGTCCTTGGCCATGGTGGCTCCTTCACGTTGATGCGTCAAAAACAGTAAGCTGTATGAAACCACTGATCGCATGAGCGTACAAGCGATTCGATAATTCAATGTTCTGATTGAACGATATAGGGAAAACAGATAGCCTAGTTTAGTATTATCTCGAATGGAAGAGTGTTACTGTTTCACGTGAAACATTCGCCCATCGCACCAGGCGCACAGCGCGAAGATGAAGGGATGACCCCATGACCTTGCAGCAACTTCGGTACCTGATCGCCATTGCGGAGCAGGGATCGATCAACGCGGCGGCGACGCAGCTATACGCGTCGCAGTCTAACCTGTCGACGGCCGTCAAGGAGCTGGAGCGTGAGCTGGGCATCACCATCTTCACGCGCAGCAACCGCGGCGTCACGCTTACCAACGACGGCACCGAGCTGCTCGGCTACGCGCGCCAGGTGGTCGAGCAGGCTGACATGCTCGAGGCCCGCTATGCCGGCGGCGACGCCCAGCTGGCCCGGCTGGCCATCTCCACGCAGCACTATTACTTCAGCGTGCAGGCCTTCATGCAGGTGGCCGACGAGTTCCAAGGCGACGAGTACGACTTCATCCTGCGCGAGTGCGCCACCGGCCAGATCATCGATGACGTGCGCTCCTTCCGCAGCGAGGCCGGCATCCTCTACGTCGACGACTTCAACCGACGCGTGCTGGAACGAGCCTTCGCCGAGGCGAGCGTGTCGTTCTACCCGCTCTTCCGCGCGGGTGTTCACGTGTTCGTGAGCGAGCGTCACCCCCTGGCCGGCCGCGACGTGCTGACGCCCGACGACCTGGCGCCCTATCCGCGTTACTCCTTCGAGCAGGGCACGGCCAACTCGTTCTACTACGCCGAGGAGCCGTTCAGCTACCTGCCCCACAAGAAGATCATCCGCATATCCGACCGCGGAACGCTCACCAACCTGCTCACGCATCACAATGGGTTCACACTCTCCACCGGCGTGCTCTCCGAGGAGATGCTCTCGGGGATTGCCTCTATCCCCCTCGACACCGACGCATCGATGGAGGTGGGCTACCTCATGCACGACGAGCGCAAGCCGAGCGACCTTCTCGTCCGCTACCTCGCCGCCCTGCGGGAGATCATCGCGAAGAACCCCACCGTCACCGAGTGCCTCGCCAGCTAGCACCCGCCCCCGCGCGGCGCGCCTGATCCCGGCAGCCCGGCTGCCCCACCAGCGGGCCCGCCCCCCCTCCCTGAAACCCCGCGTACGAATGTTTCACGTGAAACATTCACGCGCCGCCATCTCCCTCCCCCGCCCTGCAGTGAGGACGTGGGCGCGTGAAGTTCCCTATGGTTAACTTCCTTGTATCCAAACCGTTACCCATGGATCTGGTATTTCCTGCGGCGCATCACAGCATGGCCGTGCGAAACGGTATCCTGTTTCAACATGCATCTTGGGGGAAGTGGTTACCATGTCACACTCTGACGACCTGAATCGCCGGTCGAGCGCCCGCTCCGACCTGCTCTCGCGCCTGACGGCCATTGTGCTCGCGCTCTTTCTGCTGGCCTTCTTCGGCGTCACGCTCAACAACACTGTCGCCATCAACGGGCAGGTTCAGGCGGTGCGCGAGGGAGCGTACCCCGTATCGGTAGCCGCCGGCCGCGTCGAGACGCTGCTCGTGCAGCTGCGCACCATCTCCGAGCGGCCCGCCTACGTGCGCACGCCGGAAGCGTCCCAGAGCCTGCGCGCCTCGTTCCAGGGGATCGACGCAGGCCTCTCCACCCAGCTCTCGTTCATCGCCGAGAACCACAGCAGCGACCCCGAGGCCGCCACGGCGCTGACCACGGGCTACGACCAGCTGGCATCCAACGTTCGCTACTACATAGGCATGGTCACCAACCCCGCCATCTCCGACGCCGCCGTTCGCGAGTACGCCGAGGGGAACATCTACCCCCTCATCGACGACCTGCTGGCCATCGACATCGAGATCCTCGACGAATCCACCGATGCCGCCGACACCATGTACACCACGGTCACCGCCGCCGGCCATCAGACGCTCATCGTGTCCTGCGTGCTCATGGCCGCCGTCGTGTTCTCCCTCACCGTGTACCTCACCATCCTGCGCCGTAAGTCCGACCGCGAAAACCAGCTGCGCGCAAGCCTCGAGGAAGCGCTCGTCCTGGCCCAGAGCGCCAACGCCGCCAAGTCCACGTTCCTCTCGAACATGTCGCACGACATCCGCACGCCCATGAACGCCATCGTGGGCCTCACCGCCATCGCGCACTCCCATATCGATGATCCTATCCGCGTGAAGGAGTGCCTCTCGCGCATCACCACATCATCGAAGCACCTGCTCGGGCTCATCAACGACGTGCTTGACATGGGGAAGATCGAAAGCGGGAAGATGTCACTCAACGAGGAGCCGTTCTCCTTCCCCGACCTCATCGGCGAGTTCGTCACCATCGTGCAGCCGCAGGCCCGCGCGAAGAAGCTGTGCTTCGACGTGGTCATCGGCAACATCGAGCGCGAGATGGTCATCGGCGACACGATGCGTATCAACCAGGTGCTCATGAACCTGGCGGGCAACGCGGTGAAGTACACCGAGGAAGGCGACGCCGTGCGCATCTCCGTGTCCGAGGAGCCGTCGCTGCGATCCGGCTTCAACAACTACCGCTTCGTCGTCCACGACACCGGCATCGGCATGGACGCGGAGTTCCTCGAGCGCATCTTCGACCCCTTCGAGCGCGAGGGCAACGACAAGACGCCCTTCATCGAGGGCACGGGACTCGGCATGGCCATCACGAAGAACATCGTCGACCTCATGGGCGGCACCATCACGGTGGAAAGCCAGCCGGGCGTAGGATCCACCTTCACCGTGATCGTCCCGCTGCGCCCCTACGACGAAGCCGCCGAGGAGCTGGACGTCAGCTGCCTTGAGGGAATCCGCGTGCTGGTGGTGGACGACGACCGCGACGTGCTGGAGAACACGCAGGCCGTCCTCGATGGCTTCGGCATGCGCGGCGACTGCTCCGCGTCAGGCGTCGAGGCCGTAGCCCTCACCACCCAGGCCCACGCGTCCGGGGACGGCTACGAGGCCATCATCGTCGACTGGATCATGCCGGGGATGGATGGCCTGGAAACCATCCGCCAGATACGCGCCGAGGTGGGCGACGCCACGCCTATCGTGCTGGTAAGCGCCTACGACTGGACCGAGATAGAGGATGAGGCGTCGCAGGCCGGCGTCTCGGCCTTCGTCTCGAAGCCCCTGTTCCGCTCGCGGCTGTACCATGTGCTGCGCGCCGTCTGCGTAGACGGCGTCGTGGAGGAGGCCGCGCATGGCAGCCTGTCCAAGCACCCCGTATCAGGTCGCGTGCTGCTCGTGGAAGACAACGAGCTCAATCGCGAGATAGCCACCGAGCTCATCGAGCAGCTGGGCGCGGAGGTCGAGTGCGCCTGCGACGGCGAGGAAGCCGTGGCCATGACGCGCGATGCGGAGGAGGGGCGCTATCAGCTGATCTTCATGGACTGGCAGATGCCGCGCCTGGATGGCATCGAGGCAACCCGCGCCATCATCGCCCACGAGCAGCAGACGGGTCGTCCCCACGTGCCCATCGTCGCCATGACGGCCAACGCTTTCAATGAGGATCGCCGCCGCGCGCTGGAGGCGGGCATGGACGGCTTCATGGCGAAGCCCATCAACCTGTCCGAGCTTGAGCACAACCTGCGCACGTACCTGGATTAGCCACGCCGTCGGCAGACGCCGGGGAATACGAAGGGGCCCGCGACTTCAGCCGCGGGCCCCTTCGCTCTGCAAGCGCTTATCGTCAGATGCTCTTGAGCAGCTCCATGACGAAGTCCGCATTCGCGTGCATGACCTCGCCGGAGACGTTTTCCACCACATCGTCGCTCTGGCCGTAGTGCGCCGGCTTCCCGTTCTCCATGCCGGCCAGGTGCATGGTCTGGCAGCCGCGCCGCATGGCGCAGGCGGCCGCGCTGTCCGTCCAGAGCATGGTGCCCGTGCCCACCGACAGGCCCACCGCCGACGAGGCCTTCTTCACCAGGCGGCGCATGCGCGACGAGGCCTGGCGCGGCAGGTAGGTTCCCTCGCGCTCGATAAGGGTGAGCTCGCCCGCGCCAAGCGCATCGAGGTCGATGATGATGGCACCGCGCAGGTCTTGGGCATGTTCGTCGAGGAAGGCATTCATGCCGCCGTTGCCGGCAAGCTCGGCGCCGAGGGCCACGAACCAGACTTCCGTGTTGATCTCGGGGTTGCGGAAGCGGTAGATGCCGTCGAGGTCGTCGGCGTCAGGCTCAAGGTCGGCCGGCTGCTCCGGGCGCACATCCTCGGACAGCGTGGAGACGCGGCCCAGCTGCTCGCGAGAGAAGCTGCCGCCGTTCCAGCGGGAGGGCGCGCCGTGAGCACCGCGGGCGCTGCGGGGAGCGGGGTCTTCCTCCTCATAGAGGGCCTCGTAGACCTCGCCCTCCTCGTCGTCTTCGTAATCGTCGTCGTAGTAACCGTCGGCGTCGTAGTCGTCATCTTCGCGGAAGCTCTCCCAGCCGCCGCGCGCCGCGCCGGCAGCCTGCGCCTCGAACTCGTCATCGACGTCGAGCCATTCTTGGGGCGTCGTCTCCTCCTGCTGCTTCTTGCGCCCGAAACCGAACTTGCCGAAGAGGCGCGACGCGCGCGACTTGGGCATGTCCACGTATCCCGGCCCGGAGAACGCACCGGTCTCGGTGATGACCTCCTCGTAGTCGGAGTCGTCGGCGTCATCGACGTACATGTCATCGGGATCGACGTTCTCCAGCAGCTCGTCGCCCACCGGGGCGAAGGCGCCGGTGGAGCCTGCCACGGAAAACGCCCCCGCGACGCTGACGTTCGTCTCGGAAGGTGCCTCGGGCGCCTCATCCACCGCAAGCGCTCCGGAAAGCGAGGGAAGGGCGTCAGCCTGAACCGCACGGGCGCCCGTCGCCGCGCCGGCGCCGCCGATGGAGGGCAGCACGGCCCGCAGATCGCGCACGCGGCCCGTTGCCGCGGGGCGCTCCTCGGCTAAGGGAGCCGGCTGCTTGCTCAGCTCGTCGAGGGGAGCGAGCCCATCCGCCGAGCCGCCGATGGAGGGCAGCGCGATAGCGCGCTGCTTGCGACGCGTGGGCTTCTTGCCCGAGGCGGCCACGGCCGGAATCTTGTCAGCCAAGGCAGCGGCGGGAGTCTGAATGGAGGGAATGGCCGCGGCGAGCGACTCGGCCATGGCCGCGCGGTCGGCAGCCGGATCGGAGGCCGGTTGCGCGCCGGTCAGCGGGCGCGGCTCGCGCAGCGTCACGCCCTCCTGCGCGCGGAGGTCCTCCACCGCGTCGCCGAAGATGGCGGCCGGGGTCTCCTTGGGAGCGGCGCCCAGCACGTCAGCGACGGCCGGGATGTCAAGCGGCACGGGCCGGAAGGCCACCGTCGACCCGCCCGCGGCGGCGTCATCAGCCGGCGCGTCGGCGCGCGGCGCTGCGACCTCTTCCACAGCCGGCGTAGAGGATGCCTCGGGGATCGCCGCCTCATCGGCGCGGCGGAATCCGGGAGCCTTCACCTCCATGATGCTTTCGCGCATCTGCTGGAGGCGCTGCTCCGTCTCGGAGATGGCCGTCTCGGCCGGCGCGCTGAAGCGGTTGGGGCGCTGCTCGAGCTGGGCGGCGTCAAGGGCCTCGGCGTAGCGCGAGCGCTGCACCGCCACCTCGCGGTCTTCGGCCTTCTTCGCTTTCTGCTGCGCGGAGCGGAACCAATCGGGAACGGAGGACTCCTTCTCCTCCGGCTCGATCTCGATGGCATCGGATTCGGAGCCGTCCTCGGAGGCGGGCCCTTCGGCCGACGCGGCGCCCTCGGACGGTTCACCCGCAGCGGACGCGGCGGACGCGGCGGCATCCTGCTCGTCGCCGAGGCCGTCAGGCGAGCCGACCGGCACCGGTGCGGGCACGGGCTCATCCTCCGGCAAGTCGATGTTGATCGTCTCGCTCACGGGCATGCCGGTAAGCGCGGCGACGGCCGCCTTGGCAGAGAGCAGGCGGTCGGCGGCGGACTCCTCCTGCTGAGGAGCGCTCGTCTCATAGACGAGCTCGCCGTCGGCGGGGGCCAGACCCGCGGCGCGGGCGGCTTCCTCGCCATGGACGGTAGCCTCCTGCATCCGCTCGAGCTCGGCTGCCGACACACGGCCGCGACCCACGCGGGACGCCACGTCCATGAGCACGGCCACGCCTGCGGCGTTGCAGTTCGCGCCCTCATTGTAGGACGACGTGCGATGCAGGATGGCAAGGAGTAGCGGCCACGCCGCGCACAGAAGGGCGACGACGGTCACCACGTTCAAGGCGATGGCAGCCGGGCCCTCCAGGGTCGCCGCGGCGCGGACGACCAGAACGATGGCGCTCACAGCCATGCCGCCCAGAGAGGCCCAGGCCAGGATGGGCAGCGCGCGGAGCAGGGGCTGGCTCGTCTCCGGCTGAACCTTGCCGCTGTCATAATGGGACACCAGCACTATCTTGCGGCGGCGCGAGCCTCCTGCCTCCGGCGAGAAATCGGGCTCGTACTTGGCGATGACGTTCTGGCTGACGCCGCGGTTGAAGAAACGCGAGATCACGGGCTTGCCGAGCGATTCGGCAGCGAACAGGGCCGTGGCCAGCAGCGCCACGACGAGGGCCGGGATCACGGCCATCGGCACGAAGATGGAGAGCGCGCCAGCCACTATCACGAGCGCGCTGCAGATGGCGCGGGGAAGATCAGCGTCGGGGTTGCAGTTGAAGTCCTCGATGGAGGCCGGCAGACCGGCGTCTGTCTGGAGCTGCTCGGTGATGTACAGCGCCGCCTGCTGCTCTTCCTCGGTGCCCGCCGGACGCGGGCCGATGCTCTGCGAGAGGTACGCGACGTGCTCGTGTATATCGGCCATGTAGGGAGCCTTTCGGTTTACATTCCTAATGCCAAGGCATAATTACCGTCAGTATAAGCTATTTGCCCAGGCTACCCAAGTAATCCCGTAGAAATGCATCCGCATCGCCAGCTTGGAGGCGCTCGGAGGAGTAGGCGGCTGCCTTGTCCTTCGCCGCAGCGGTGTAGAGCGGGCCCACGATGCCCGTCGGATCCCCCTCCAGGGCGCGCGCGGCCTCCACCGCCTGGGCGTCCAGCTCGTTGTAGCGCGCGTTCTGCTCCGCCATGGCCGTCTTGTCACGATCGAGGTACGCCTTATCTGAGGCGATGGCCGCGTACTGGGCGTCTATGCGCAGGTTGAGGTAGCTGACGAAGGCGGAGAAATCGGCATCAGGATAGGCCTCGGCGGCCGACTCCAGGCCATCTCGCGCCGCGGTGAACGCCGCGAGGGCCTGCTCGCTCAGCGCCATGGACTGGTTGACGGTGTCCTTCGTCATGGATGAGAGCGCCGCGGCAGCGTCACGCGCCAGGCCGTCTCCCTCGAGCGTCCTCTCCCAGGCGGTATCCGCCGCCTGCTGGGCGCGGCGGGCGGGGACGGCCTCGGCCATGAGCTCTCGCCCGGCGCCGATCATGTTCACGCGGGCGTTCACGGCTATGAGCGCGCGGTTGGCAGCTTCCTTGTCGCGCGCGTCCACGAGCTTCGACTGCACCGCCTCGACATCTCGACGCGCCGCGTCCAGATCGACGAGGGCCTGGTCTACCTGGGGCTGAAGCGCCTCCCAGTCAGCCGCGATGGCTTCCGCGTCCCCCTTGCCCACGCCGTCGTTGATGCGGGCGGCGACGAGCTGATCCATGGGGATGATGGCCTCGTCAGCTCGCTGGATGTCGCCGAGGGCCACGGACAGGTCGCCGCGGAGGGCCTTCTGCGCCTGGATGAGCGAGTACCCCATGGTGCCCAGGAAGGCGGCGAGCACCAGCACAGCCGCCGTGCCGGCCGCCAGCACGGCGAGCCGGCGGCGCTTGCGCAGCGTCTTGCGGCGCGCGACTTCCTCGGCCGGCGCCTGCCACGATGAGCCGCGGGGAGCCCCGAGCGCCGGTCGGGAGGGGGAAAGGCCCGCTGCTGCGGCACGTCCGAGGCCCGGCCGTGCCGCGGAGTGAACCGGACCGGAAGGAAGCGCCGCGTCCCTATCCCCCTCGGTGGAGACGAACGTGCCGCCAGGCAGCATGAGCCCGCGCTCGCGCTCGGGCGTCGCCATCGTCTTGCGCCGGCGCCCCAGCGTGAACAGCGGGATGGCGCCGAGCTTGGCAAGGGCCCCGCCCCCGCCGCCAGCCGAGCCGCCGCG
>CANSQW010000027.1 GCA_947649215.1 uncultured bacterium
AGGCGCTCCTGGTGGAGGGCCTGCCCATCGAGGATCCCATCGCCTTCGCGCAGGCGGTCACCGCGCTCATGAAATAGGGGAGAATCCCCGCTTATTCGCCGAAGGCGCCCCCAGCTGGGGGCGCCTTCGCGTATGCTGGAGCCTCCGCTCGCCGTGGGTTAGTTGACATGATCTAATATAGGACACTATTCTATGTGTGCCATAGTAAACTATAAGCCCAAGGCGATAGGGGCGCGTCGCAGGAGGCGCGGCCGCGGGGAAGAGGAAGGAAGCCCGCATGACGCTCAGCAGAAGAACCTTCGTGAAGGTGGCCGGCGTGTCGGCCGCCACGCTTGCCATGGGAGGCCTCGTGGCCTGCTCCGGCGGCGACGATAAGAAGGCCGACGCCCCAGGCGGCGCGCCCGCGCAGGCCGGTCCCCAGGAGGAGGCGTTCATGAGCGAGGGCAAGGGCGAGCACCTGGTGTGCGCCGTCACCGGCAAGCTCATCAAGATCGCGCCCGCCATCATCGCCCAGCAGAAGGGCTTCTTCGCCGAGGAGGAGTGCGACGTCGAGTTCCAGACCATCGCGCTGGCCGACGCCATGGCCTCCATGTCGGTCAACCGCCTGGACATCGACCTGTTCGGCGTCGTGCCGGCCTGCTCCTACGTGTCCCAGGGCGCCGAGATCTACGTGTTCGGCGGCACCATCCTCAACGGCTCGGAGATGCTCTCCACCGAGGCCTTCGACCGCGAGCTCAAGACGGCCGAGGACTTCCGCGGCCTGCGCATCAACTGCTCGCGCGAGGAGACCGGCCAGATGGCCCTCAAGAACTACCTGCAGGAGAACGGCCTGGTCCTGGGCGAGGACGTGTTCTTCGAGTACGTCGACAACAACACCACCGCCATGGAGGGCCTGCGCTCCGACCAGTGCGACCTGTTCATCACGAACAACGCCATGGGCTACTCGCTGGGCACCGACGGCATCAAGGTGGCCGGCATCGTGCGCGACGTGACGGGCGACTACCCCTGCTGCCGCCAGAACTGCTCGGCCGAGGCCTACACGTCCAAGTACCTGTCGCTCGTCGACTTCGAGGTGGCCATCCTGCGCGGCTACGACTACTACCTCAACAACAAGGACGAGGTCATCCAGATGCTCTGCGACTACTCCAGCCAGGAGCCGGACTACGTGGAGGCCGCCATGTACGGCACCGACGCGTACCGCAACGTGATGAACCTCTCGCCTGACCCGCACACCAAGGACGTTAAGCAGTTCTACAAGGCGCTCCAGAACATCAACGAGATCGATCCCGACTCGCCCTACGACATGGAGCCCTACGCGGTGTCCGGCATCTACCGCAAGGCCCTCGACATCCTGCTCGACCGCGAGCCGGACAACGAGACGTACCGGAAGCTCGACGCCGAGTTCGCCGCGAACAACGACTAGGGACTCTGGCCCGCCCCGCGACGGGCTGGCTGGATGCGGGCGCCCGCAGAGGCGCCCGCGCGCCTTCGAGCGGAAAGGAAGCAGAGGAGGAAGATGGGAGCGCTCGTTCTCGATGATGTGTGCTTCGCCTACGAGGATGACCTGAGCATCCGCCGGCGGCGGAGGGGAAGGGGCGCCGAGCCTGAGAACCTCGTGCTCAAGCACTTGGACCTGACGGTGGCCGACGGCGAGTTCCTCTGCCTGGTGGGGCACTCCGGCTGCGGCAAGACGACGCTTCTGCGCACGCTCGCCGGCTTGCAGCGGCCTACGTCCGGCTCGCTCTCCATCGACGGGAAGCCGCTCGACGGCCCGGGGCTCGACCGCTCGGTGGTGTTCCAGAACTACTCGCTGTTCCCGTGGATGACGGCGCTCAAGAACGTGGAGTTCGGCGTGCGCCAGGCCTCGGCGGAGCTGGGGCGCGGCCTCACCAAGGCGCAGATCGCCGAGGTCTCGCGCGAGTACCTGGCCAAGGTGTCCATGGCTGACGCGGCCGACCTGCACCCCTACCAGCTGTCGGGCGGCATGCAGCAGCGCGTGGCCATCGCCCGCGCGCTGGCCATGGACACGGAGATCCTCCTGTTCGACGAGCCCTTCGGCGCGCTGGACGTGCGCACGCGCCGTGAGCTGCAGGCCCTCATGAACCGCCTGTGGATGCAGGAGGACCGCGACCGCAAGAAGACGGCCGTCTTCGTCACCCACGACATCGACGAGGCGCTGCTCCTGGCCGACCGCATCGTGTTCATGAGCGGCGGCCGGTTCCTCGCCGACATCCCGGTGGCGGCTGCGCGCCCGCGCGACCCGGAGGACTTCCTGCGCCGTCCGGCCGTGCGCCTCATCCAGGACGAGCTGCTCGGGCTGTTCTACGACGCGGAGGAGACTCGGCGGGATAGGGCCGAGCGCGAGCAGGTCTTCGGCGAGGGGGGAGTCCTATGAGGCGGATAGCCGTCGAGTTCGTCATCGCGCACGTGCTGCTGGCGGCGCTCGTGGGCGTCGTGCTGCTCATGCCCGACGCGCGCAAGGTGTACCCCTGCGACGCGTTCCTCGTGGCCATCGCGCTCATCGAGGCGGCCTACCTGCTCGCGCTCTTCCGCGGGCGGCGCCTCAAGCCGTTTCCCTCGGGGTCGTCTGACATCGTGTGCGCCGTGTGGGTGCTCCTGCTCGTGTGGGAGGTGGCGTCCACGAAGCTTGGGGTGGCCCACAGCGTGCTCATCCCGTCGCCGGAGAACGTGTTCTACGTGTTCGAGCGCTCGGGCCCGGAGCTGTGGGCCAACGTGGTGTCGTCGCTCGAGCTGCTGGTGACCGGGTACGTGCTCGGCACGGTGCTCGGCGTGTTCCTCGGCATCGTGGTGGGCTGGGTGCCGCGCCTGCGCGCGATGTTCTATCCCATCGCCAACGTGCTCGCGCCCATTCCGTCGGTCATCTTCACGCCGTTCCTCGTCATCCTCATGCCGACGTACCGCTGGGCGGCCATCATGGTCATCCTGCTGGGCGTGTTCTGGCCGCAGTTCCTCTCGATGATCCTGCGCGTGGGCTCGCTGCCCGCCGCCATCACCGACAACGCGCGCGTGCTCAAGGTGAGCAACTGGACGATGATCACCAAGGTCATCCTTCCGTTCATCGTGCCGGACGTGCTCGGGAACATGCGGGTGTCGCTGACCACCGGCTTCCTCATGCTCATGTACGCCGAGAGCTTCGGCGCGAAGTCGGGCATCGGGTACTGGATATCCAACGCCAACGTGTTCGCCAACTACGCGAACATCGTGGCCGGCGTCATCACCTGCGGCATGACGGTGACGGCGCTCAACTACCTGACGGCATGGCTGCAGAGGCGCTTCACCACCTGGCGGTAGGGAGGCAGCCCGCGGAGAGGGGAGAGACATGAACCAGGAAACCAAGGCGCTCATCGACCGCGTATTCGACGAGGGCGCGCGCGGCGCCTCACAGCCGCGTGAGGTGATCATCGCGCTGCTCGAGCTCGACCCGGCGTCGGAGGAGGTGGCCTACCTCAAGCGCCGCGCCGCCGAGCTGGCCCATATCGCCACGGGCAACAGCGCGTCTATCGCGGGAGCCATCGGCGTGGATCTGTGCAGCTGCGACATGAACTGCAAGTTCTGCTCCTTCGGCACGGCCTGGGGGCTGGTGGAGGAGGACGTGATCTACTCGAAGGAGGAGATCATCGAGCTGGTGCGCGAGTACGTGGAGGCGGGCGTCACCACCATCACCCTGCGCTCGACGGAGTTCTACGACCTGAACGTGCTCTCCGAGTGGCTGGCCGACATCCGCGCGGCGGTGCCCGGCAGCTACCTCATCAACCTCAACGTGGGCGAGATGAGCCCGGCCATGGCCGAGGCCGCCTACCAGGCCGGCGCCACGAGCGCCTATCACGTGGTGCGCATGCGCGAGGGCATCGACACCCCCTTCGACGTGCGCCTGCGCTGGCAGACCATCGACGCCATCAGCAACTCGCCGCTGCGCTGGATCACCTGCGTGGAGCCCCTCGGCGTTGAGCACACCAACGACGAGATTGCCGACCGCATCCTGGAGAACCTGGCGCACCGCCCCTACACCATGAGCGTGATGGCGCGCGTCAACGTGCCGGGCACGCCCTTCGAGGGCATGGAGGCCATCAGCGAGGAGCGCATGCTGCACCTGCTGGCCACGCTGCGCCTGGTGGTGGGGACGAAGGTGCGCAGCTGCGGCATGCATCCGGCCACGCCCGCCGCGCTCTACGCCGGCGCCAGCAGCTTCACCGTCGAGCGCGGTGCCAACCCGCGCGACACCACGTTCAACGAGGAGGTCTGGCGCGGCTTCACCGTGGAGGAGGCCAAGGCACTCATCGAGGAGGCGGGATTCGTCTGCCGCTCCGAGAACCCCGACCCGCGCTTCCCCGCAGAGGGCAAGCCGTGGTGGAAGGTGGGCGACCCGGCCGACTACGTGATGCCCGATCCCACCGGGCCGTGCTGCGGGAGGCGTTCGTAGCACGGCGTGCGGGGCGGGAGACGCCCCTGCGCGACGCGTGCGGCTGAGATGCCGGAATGACGAGGGGCCTGGTCGAAGCTGACCAGGCCCCTCTCTTGCGGGTAGCGTGCGGAGCGCGCGACGGCCCGGACGGCCTACGCGTAGTAGCGCGACGGGCCCTCCCAGACCTTCCAGTCGCACTCGGCGTAGAGCTCGCGACACTGGCCGACCGAGTAGCCGCGGAGGGTCTCGGTGGTGGTGTCGCGGGGCGAGGTGCCGCGCTCGGCCCAGATGACGTTGGCGCCGGCCTGGGCGCACAGCTGGCTGGGCTCGTGGGTGCAGTTGCCGCGGATGTCCGGCCCGGTGGCCAGCGCGATGGCGCCCGCGTAGGTGGCCAGGCGGCCGTAGCTGATGTTTCCGTAGGCCGAGAACGCTGTGTTCGGGATGGTATTGCGCCGCATGGCGCCGCTGAAGCCCACTTCCAGGCTGCGGGCCAGCAGGATGAGGTCGGCCAGCTCATCGGGCGTGTGCTCCGGCCCGATGGGCTCGATGCAGTTGCCCACCACCAGGCCGGCCTCCTTGGCTGCCTCGATGGTGGCGATGCGCTCGTCGCGGTCGCAGCGGGTGTAGGTGCCTTCGCCCAGGCGCATGACATGGTAGGCGCCGGCCACGCCCGCGGCCTTGAGCTCACGCGCGTAGGCCAAGTCGAAGTCGGCGATGTTCGCCACGATGGGGATGTCGCGGGTGAGCACGGCGCGCACTGCGTCCACCACCTCCAGGAATCGCTCCTGGTCGTAGCGGGCCGTGGTCACCAGGTACAGCGCGTTCACCCCGTCGGCGTCGAAGGTGCGCGCCTCGTCGAGGATGCGCTCGAGCGGCAGCTCGGTCTTGCGGCGGAAGATGCCGGCGCTCGCGGCGAACGAGCAGAACGCGCAATCGCAGGGGCAGGGGGATGCGTCGAGTCCGATGTGGCTGTGGATCTCGGCGTAGCCGTCGTTGAGCGACTCCGTGAAGGCGCGCCCGGCCTGCTGGATGGCGAAGGCCTCGGGGGAGAGGTTCTCCACGGACAGCAGCGCGATGATCTCGGCCCGGTCGAGCAGCGTGCCGCCCTGGGCCTTCTCGATGATGCTGAGGATGTTCTTGTCCATGACGCCTCCTAGTTCACCGCGTGGAGGGTGAACACCTCCGCGTCGGTCACCTCGGCGATGACCTCACGCGGATTCAGGAAGGCCAGCTCCAGGAAGAATCCCATGCCGGCCAGGGTGGCGCCGGTATCCTCGACCATCTTCACCACGGCGCGCACGGTGCCGCCGGTGGCCACCAGGTCGTCTACGATGAGCACCACGTCGTCGGGCGTGAGCGCGTCCTGGTGAATCTCCAGCGCGTCGCTGCCGTACTCGAGCTCGTAGGTGGCCGCGTAGGTGGCGCGCGGGAGCTTGCCCGGCTTGCGGGCGGGCACGAACCCGGCGCCCAGGGCCACCGCCACCGGCGCGCCCACGATGAAGCCGCGCGCCTCCGCGCCGACGACCTTGGTGATGCCGCGCCCGGCGAAGTGGCTGGCGATGCCATCCACCACGGCGGCGAGCGCCTCGGGGTTGGCCAGCACGGGGGTGATGTCCTTGAAGACCACGCCAGGTGCGGGGTAGTCGGGCAGGTCGATGATGAGCGATGCGGGGTCGACGGCCATGGGAGGGTTCCTTTCAGCGAACGCGGGGATGCCGGCGAGCGGGTAGGCGCCGGGTGACGCGCATCCGCCGCTGCCGTCCGGCGCGGGTTTTGGCAACCGGACTATTCTAGCCCAACGGGTCGTTTCCTTGGAACGAGTGCGCGAAAATGCAAATTCGAGCGGTTTTGCACCCGCGAAGGGCGACGCGGGGAGGCAAGCGCGCCCTGCGCCCAAAGCCGACCAGGGAAAACGCTGGGTGCCTTTGCGAGCGGCGTCGGATAAGGCGCGGCCGAGGGTGCAAAACCGCTCGAATTTGCAGCGAGGGCGTAAAAAAACCGGGACCCGCTCGCGGCGAGCCCCGGTTTCCTGCAGCGTCTGCCGAGCGCGGCGCTAGGCGGTCGTCTTGACGGCGCCCTTGTCGCAGCGGTTGCCCCAGCTGTCGATGATGTCCTTGTCGCGGTAGACGCAGATGATCTCGCAGTGGTTGGCGCACTTGCCGCACTCCACCTCACGCGTCTTGAAGTCGAAGTCGAGCATGGCCTCGAAGTCGAGCACGCCGCTGGCGAAGGGGCCGGCCTCGGCGTTGGTGATGGGGCCCGCGTCGGCGGCCAGCAGGGCCGCGCCGAACGCGCCCATCAGATGGCCGTCCGGATCCACCGTCACCTCCATCCCTAGCTGCTCCTCGAAGGCGTGCACGACGCCCGCGTTCTTCGAGACGCCGCCCTGGAACACCACGGGCGCCTCGATCTTCTTGCCCTTGCCCACGTTGTTCAGGTAGTTGGACGCCACGGCGTTGCACAGGCCCGCGATGATGTCCTCGCGCGCGTAGCCCACCTGGATCTTGTGCACCAGGTCGCTCTCGGCGAACACGGTGCAGCGCGCGGCGATGTTGGCGGGCTTCTGGGAGGTGAGGGCGATGTCGCCGAACTCCTCCACCTCCACGCCCAGGCGGTGGGCCTGGCTCGAGAGGAACGAGCCGGTGCCCGCGGCGCACAGCGTGTTCATGGCGTAGTCGACGGCGATGCCGCCCGACACGCAGATGATCTTGGAGTCCTGGCCGCCGATCTCCAGGATGGTGCGCACCTTGGGGTGCAGGTAGGTGGTGCCCACCGCATGCGCGGTGATCTCGTTCTTGATGACCGACGCGCCGAGCATGGCGCCCACCAGGCGGCGGGCCGAGCCGGTGGTGCCGGCGCCCACGATCTGGACGCCCTTGCCCTCCACTTGGGACTCCAGCTCGCGCACGACGTTGCGCGAGGCCTCGGTGGGGTTGCCCTCGGTCCACAGGTACGACCGCGCGATGATGGCGCGGTTCTCGTCGATGATGACGCCCTTGGTGGAGATGGAGCCGATGTCGATTCCGAGGTAGCCTTGGGTCATTTCGTCTTCTCCTTCTTCATGGAAAGCATGTCGTAGAACGCCTCGAGGCGCGTGTCCAGGCCGGTGTCGGAGGTCTGGGAGTCGTAGGTGAGGTAGAGGATGGGCATGGCCGCGTCGGCGCTCACGCGCTGGAGCACGGGCATGCAGTCGATCTCCGGCGTGCAGCCGGCCGACTTGGCGTGGATGACGCCGTCGAAGCCCTCGCGCGCGTAGCGGTGGGCGGCCACCACGGTGATGGTGGAGGTGGGGCCCATGTCGTAGGTGAGGTATTCGGCGGCGCTGCGGCGCAGGTTGGGCTCGTTGTAGCGCACGAAGCGGTTGGTGAGGTTCATCATGCGGTGCACCTCCACGCCCATGGCCAGCAGCTTGTCGTCGAGCTCCAGGTTGGAGCGCTCGTCGATGGCCGTGAACATCTCGCCCACCACGCCGATGCGGATGGGGTCGGCCGGCTTGTCGAGCGGGATGGCGCGCATGGCGTCCATGGCCTGGCGGAAGGCCTCGTTGATGTCGCGGTCGCTGGTGGCGCCGCGCAGGGCGTCCAGGTAGGAGGCCCAGACGCGCTTGAAGGCGCCGCGCTCGCGCTCGAAGCCGGCATTGGCCAGGTAGAAGTCGCGCGCCTCGTCCAGCTTGACGGCCATGTTGGCGGTGGCGGCCAGCTTAGGCAGGGCGGCCGGCACGTTGATGTCGGGGTTCACCGTCTTGATGCACTGCTTGGCCCAGCCGAGCGCGCCGTGCTCGATGCCGCGCGAGAAGTTGAGCATCTGGAACTCGTAGCCCATGTCGCGCAGGATGGCCTCCTGCAGCTCGCCGTAGTAGCCCAAGCGGCACGGGCCGCCGAACTGCACGAGCACGTCGGCGCCGGCCTCGAGCGCCTCGACGAAGTCGCCGAGGATGTGCTTGAAGGGGGTGCACACGTAGTCGGTGGAGTTCTGCTCGCCGATCTCGGTGGTGCGCTTGGTGGCGTCCGGCAGCGTGAGGAAGTCGGCGTCGAGCACCTGCTCGACGAAGAACTTGAACGCCGGATCGTAGTAGCAGTAGCGGAAGAACGCCACCTTGATGCGCTTGTGGCGGTCGCGCTTGAACTTGCGCCGCCCCATCTTCGGCTCGCGGCGGCGCTCCAGCTCCACCGCGATGCGCGAGCGCGCCTCCTGCGGAAGCGTGAGAATGTCAGCCATGGACGTAGCCTCCCTTCTGATGGTAGCGCAGGATGTCGACGAAGCTCTCGATGCGCGTCTCCACGCCGGCGGTGCCGCTCTGGGCGTCGATCATCAGGTTGAGGATGGGGGTGCCCTGGATGTAGCGCATGATGGCGTCGTCGGTCATGGAGTCGGGGCCGCAGGGGAAGGCGCTCACCAGCACGATGCCGTCCACCTTGTCCTGCAGCAGGAGGATCGACCCGATGAGCTCGCGGTTGACCACCCACGGCAACGTCTCGGTGAAGTCGAAGCTGGCCTTGTAGGAGCGGGCACGATTGGTCTCGTCGGCGAACAGCACGGTGACGCCCATGGCCTCGAGCGCCTCGACGATGGTGCCGCAGAGGTACTCGTCGTGGGCCAGGTAGGGGTGGGCTACCAGCAGGATGGCGAGCGGGCGCTCCTGGGAGCCGGTCGGGTCGGACGCGGCGACGGAGCGGTACTCGGCCAGCAGGCGCAGCGTTTCCTCCTGGGCGGCGGCCTTCGTGCGGCGCGCCTCATCCAGAGCGTGGGTGCCCGCCTTCCACGCGCGCTTGGCAAGCGCGGGGCTGGCTCCCAGCCGGGCGGCCATCTCGGCGAAGGCGCGTCGCACCTCCTTGGGCTTGGAGACGTTCTCCACCAGGCACGACAGCACGCGCACGTCGCGGCCGCGGAAGGTGTTGGCCACCAGGTCCGGCGCGGCCTGGAACTTGGTGCAGAAGCCGGCGCGCGGGTCGCAGCTGGCGTAGCAGGGGACGAACACGGCGTCGCAGCGGCCGATGAGGCTGTCGACGTGGCCCATGTAGGCCTTCGAGGCCAGGCAGCACTCGTCGACGGAGAGCAGGGTGCCGGTCTCGACGATGGCGCGGTCGGTCTCGTCGCTGACGATCACCTCGCGGCCGAGCTCGCGCAGGAAGGTCTCCCACAGCGGGCCGTAACGGTGGTACAGGAACCCGCGTGGGATGCCGACGACGTGAATGTCGGCCAGGTCGGGCTGGGGCTTGAGGGCCAAGGGGCGCTCCTTCTCGCTTGCCTTCACGGGGCCGGCGCCTCGCGCGCCCTGCCCCGCGTCCGCCCTGCGGGCGGAAAGTTAGTTTGATGATCTTAGCACTTACGGTTGACGCTGTCCGCCCCGGGGCGCCGGCGGTCGCGCGGCGCCTGTGGCGGGAGGGGGGCGGCGCGGCTGGGACCCTCGCGTGGCCGCCGGCGTCGGGGCGGCTGGCC
>CANSQW010000028.1 GCA_947649215.1 uncultured bacterium
GGCGGGGCGCCGGCCGAGGGCGCGCTTGACGGCGTAGAAGCTGCCGCGGTGCGGGCAGCCGGCGCAGAGCACCGGGGGGCGCACCGGCAGCGGCCCGTCGTAGGCGGGGGCGCCCGCAGGGGACAGCGCCGCCTCCACCAGGTCGGAAAGCGAGGGGGCGCCGGGCGCGGGCGCGGCGGCCTCGTCGAGCAGGCGGGCCAGGCGGCGAGCGATGTCCTCGACGTCGTTCTCGCCGCGGTCGCGCGCGTCGCCGGTCAGACGACCGCGCACGCGCCAGGCGGCGTGGTCTTCGCCGGCCAGGCGCAGCAGCTCCTCTTCGAGCACCGAGTCCAGCTCCTCGAAGACGACCACCTCGTCCAAACCGGCGGCGAAGGCGCGTGCCGCCTCGTCCGGGAACGGGTAGGGCGTGCCCACCTGCATGAGGCGCCATGCCGGCACGGGGACGCCGGCGCGCTCGGCCTCGCGGGCGATGAGAGCCAGCGCCTCGCGCGCATAGGCGGCAGACACGCCGCCGGCCACGATGCCGAGGGGCGCTGCGGGCGCAGGGGCCGGCGCGCCATCCTGCGCAGGGGCAGCCGCGCCGCCTTCCTCCACGGGGTTGAACGCGGCCCACGCAGGCTCGGCAGAGAAGTCAGCCGCCATGGCGCGCAGGCGCTCGTTGATCTCGCCGTGGGCCTCCCACGCGCGCTTGGGGAAGATGACCCAGCGCGGATCTTTCTGGAAGCCGCCCTCGGGCACGGGGCGCGCCTCGGTCTTTTCCGCCACGTCGAAGAACGTCGAGGCGTGGCAGATGCGCGTGGTGGGCCGCACGATGACCGGCGTGCCGTAGCGCTCGGACAGGTCGAAGGCGGCCTGCATCATGGCAAAGCCCTGCTCGGGCGTGGCCGGGTCGAGCACCGGCACCTTGGCGAAGGCCCCGAAGCGACGCGTGTCCTGCTCGGTCTGCGACGATATGGGCCCGGGGTCGTCCGCCACGAACAGCACCGTGCCGCCGCGCACGCCCACGTAGTTGAGGCTGAGCAGCGCATCGCTCGCCACGTTCAGGCCCACCATCTTGCAGGTGAACAGCGTGCGCGCGCCGCAGTAGGCCGCGCCCGCCAGCACCTCAAGGGCCGCCTTCTCGTTGGTGGACCACTCCACGTGCACGCCTCGGGCCGCGCCCTGCGCGTGACGCTTGGCCACCGTCTCCACCAGCTCGGAGGAGGGCGTGCCCGGATAGCCGGCCACCACGCGCACCCCGGCCTCCAGGGCCGCGTGGGCGAACGCCTCGTTTCCCATCAGCAGCTGCTTCATGTGACTCCTGTTCTCCCGCTCTTCCCCGATTCGCCAGGGCGACGGGGCCGCCGGCCTCCTGCACGGGACGGGCCGCAGCGTCGCAGCCCGCCCTCCCCTGGCGCGACGCGAAGGCTACGCCAGAGGGTACGCTGGTCGAAAGCGCACGGCGCGAAGGCTACGCCTCGGCCATCTCGCGCTTGAGGTCGATGACCTTCTGGCGCAGGGCCGCGTCGCCCGCCCCCATGATCTGCACGGCCAGGATGGCCGCGTTCTTGGCGCCATTGATGGCCACGCAGGCCACCGGCACGCCCGAGGGCATCTGCACCATGGAGAGCAGCGAGTCCAGACCGCCCAAATCGCTCGTCTTCATGGGCACGGCGATCACCGGCAGCGGGGTGTAGGCCGCCACCACGCCGCCCAGGTGCGCGGCCTTGCCCGCCGCGGCCACGATGACGCGCATGCCGCGCTCATGCGCGCCCGACGCCCAGTCGTGCACTTCGGCCGGCTTGCGGTGGGCGCTGGCCACCTTCACCTCGTAGGGAATCCCCCACGCGTCCAGCTGCTCCATGCACGGCTCCATGGCCGGCATGTCCGACTTCGACCCCATGATGATGCCGACCAGCGGCGTCTCCTGCGTCATGGCTCCTCCTCGCCGTCGTGTCCCGTCTGCGCCAGCCGCGTCTCGCGACGTTCGCAGCCGGCGTTCCGTCATCCCGCTATTCTAGCCCACCAGCCCCCGCCGCCCCCGCCCGCATCGGCCACAGAGCATCCGCCTCTGTACGAGATGCTAGTTTTATCGACTATGATCGATAAAAATTTCGATTCTTACTTTTTATCGACTGTAATCGACAAAAACGCAAATACGCTACTTTTGTCGTTTATACTCGATAAAACCCCTCAGGCAGAAAGGAGGCCCTCATGATCCCCCGCGAACGCTACCTCTCGCGAATCATCCCCTTCATCGACAAGGACGTAGTGAAGGTGCTCATCGGCATGCGCCGCAGCGGAAAGAGCACGCTGCTCGAGGAAGTGCAGGACATCCTCCTCAACCGAGGCGTGGCGGCCGAGAACATCATCGCGATGAACTTCGAGCCCCTGCGCTGGGAGCAGGCCGCCTCATCCGTCCAGGCGTTCTACCAGGAGGTGACGAACCTCGTCAGCCAGGCTCAGGGCCGGGTCTACCTGTTCTTCGACGAGATCCAGGCCGTGGAGCACTGGGAGCGCGCCGTCAATTCCTTCCGCGTGGACTTCGACTGCGACATCTACCTGACGGGATCGAACTCGACCCTGCTCTCCAGCGAGCTCGCAACGCTCATCGCTGGGCGCTACGTGTCCTTCGAGGTTCAGCCGTTCTCGCTTCATGAGCTGATGAGCGCCGCAGATCTGCCCCCGCGCGAGGCCTATGAGCAGTATCGCGTCCTCGGCGGCCTGCCCTTTCTCTCGCATATCGGCTATGCGCGCGAAAGCTCGCTCTCGTACCTGCGCGACGTGTTCAACTCCATCGTCCTCAAGGACGTGGTGCAGCGGCACAACTTCCGCAGCACCGACCAGCTCGAGCGCATTCTCACCTACTTCCTTTCCGAGGTCGGCACCACCTACTCGGTGGACAACATCGCGAACATGCTCAGGCAGGAGAAGCGCCCCCTCTCGAACGACACGGTGTACAACTACCTCAAGGCAGCTGAGGACGCGATGCTCATCAGCCGCGTGAAGCGCTACGACATCAAGGGGAAGGCCCTGCTGCGCGGCAGCGAGAAGGTGTACGCCACCGACATCGGGCTGCGCGAGGCGCTGCTGGGAACCAACGCCAGCCGCGTCGACCTCGTCTTGGAGAACCTCGTGTTCAACGAGCTGCGCCGCCGCGGATACGCCGTCCACGTCGGGAAGATGGGCAGCCGCGAGATCGACTTCGTGGCCGAGCGCGAAGGCGAGCGCCTCTACATCCAGGTCGCGTACCTCTTGGAGCTCGAGTCCACGCGCGAACGCGAGTTCTCGGCATTCAACGGCATCCCCGATGGGTTCCCCCGCCTGGTCGTCAGCGCCGACACGGCCGACTGGTCGCGCGACGGCTGCCGCCACTGGAACATCGTCGACTTCCTCCTCGCCGACGCCTGGTAGGGAACGGGCGCGGCGGCCGAGGGGCCGGAGAACGGGACCTGCGGCGGATGGCGAGGCGGGTGAGGTTTCGGACATGAAAAAAGGCCCCTGGGAGGGGCCTTCTTAATGATGGTGGTCGGAGGGGGACTTGAACCCTCGGCACGCGGATTTTCAGTCCGCTGCTCTACCAACTGAGCTACCCGACCGGATGCGCTGGAACCGTGGCGCTTAGGCGCTGGTTCCGGAAGCGGATATACATTCTATAGGTGAGCACGCCGAAGCGCAAGGACAAATTGCGGAAAATACCGGTGGAGCGGCGAAGAGCACGGCTGGGCCCGTCCGGCGCGCAGCCGCCCGTGCTCCGGGATCCGGCATCCCGCCCCTCCCCTGCGGGGCGCGCCCGCGGCCGGAGAGGCCGCGGGCGACGCGCGGGAGGGAAGGCGCGGCCCCGCTCCCGCCTACAAGGCCTCGACGGCCTCGGCAGCCAAGGCGAGCAGGCGGGCGTAGAAGTCGTCGTCGATCCGGGCCGCGTACTCGGCGGCCCGGCCGAACCAGAGTCGGGCGTGCGCATCGGCGAAGCTCCGCAGCAGCCGCTGGGCAGCCGCAGCCTCGTCGCCGTCGCCGCAGGCAGCCTGGGCGAGCGACGCCATGAACTCCAGCTCACACGCCAGGGCGTCGGGCTTCAAGCCCTCCGCCACCACGCCTCGGGCGCCCCACCCGGCAGGATCGAACCCCACCGCGCGGTAGCACGAGAGCACGTGGTCGGAATGGCGCGAGCGCAGGGGCCCGAAGCGCAGACGGCCGTCCTCCTCGTAGGCCTCGCGCACGCTCCCCTCCACCAACGGCAGGTAGTAGGGGCTCGCGGTTACCACGAAGCGGTCGAAGAACCGCTGCTCCAGGGCCTCGCCCGGCGTGACCGCCGCGAAGCGGTCATCGCCGAGCGCCTCGGCCACGCGCTGCACCTCGCCCACGACGGCCTCGTCGGGCTGCTGGGCGAGGGCCCGGGCGACGGCATCCGCCACCAAGGCGAACCCCCGCAGCTGGGCGGCGTCGAGGGTAGGGGCGTTGTCGGTCATGGCCGAAGTCCTTTCCTACAGGAAGATGGGCACGGCGGCCATCACGACGGCATAGCGGAAGGCGAAGCCGCCCACCAGGATGCACACCCACTCGGCAAGCCCGTACCACGCCGGCGCCTTATCGCCCTGGCGCTGGCGAAGGACGGCCAGGGCCAGCGGAGCCACCAGGCCCACCGCCACGACGCCGCCCCAGAACACCACCGCCTGGGAGCCGGACACCAGGTTGGCCACGGACGCCGCGGCCGCGGCCGCGCCGCTGCCGGAGGTGCCGGACACCACGGCCAGCAGCAGAATGAGCGCCGCCGCCTCGGCCACCGGCAGCACGAGGGCCGCCCGCGACACCCACGAGGGAGCCGCAGAGCCGCCGCCCGCCACGCGGGTAGCCAGGCCCCAAGCCGCATAGCCCGTGTAGGCCGCCGACACCAGGAAGGCAATCGGCAGCGCGGTCAGGCTCCACAGCGGGAAGGCCGGGGCGGTGCCCAGCAGCACGCCCGTGTAGAGGGAGACGCCCAGGCCGAGCACGGCCGTCACGATCTCCAGGGCCCTCGGCGGCTGCTTCTTCGCCAGCATCATGCCCGCGCAGACGATGGCGCCCACCAGGAACAGGCTGATGAAGATGACGCCCCAGGCCATGACGGACCCGAGGTTGCCGATGAGGTGCACGAAGCGCAGCGGGTGCATCATGCCCCCGCGGGCGTCGACCGCCAGAATGAGGGCGCCCAGGCCGACGGCCACCACGGCCACGGCCACGGCGGCCAGCTTCGCCTTGCGCGCCGCGTCGTCACGGCCGCAGGCGAAGGCCGCGAAGATGAACGTCCATGCGCCCATTCCCGCCAGGAACAGGTCGATGGCGACAATTCCATCCCAAACCATTACTGCCTCCCCTCATAGGGGGCGATCACGTTGCCTCCCTTGTGCACAGCCGACACCGGCTTGGCAGCCAGGGTCTCGTCGAGCCCGATGTAGTAGACGCGAGGCTCCATGCCCAGGTCCTCCATCAGGCCCTTGGCCTTGTCCCCAGCCTCCGCGAGCTTCTTGGAGATGTCGCTGTCGGGGTCGTTCAGGTCACCGAACATGCGCGAGGTGGTCACACACGTGCTCACGCAGGCGGGCAGCAGGCCCTCGGTGGTGCGGTGGTGGCAGAACGTGCACTTGGACACGTCGCCGGACTCCTCCACCATATAGCGGACGCCGTAGGGGCAGGCGGCCATGCAGTACTTGCAGCCGATGCACTTGTCCTGGTCGATCTGCACGGTGCCGTCCTCGGCCTGGTAGCTGGCGCCGGTGGGGCACACGCTCACGCAGGCGGGGTTCTCGCAGTGGTTGCACAGCTTCGGCAGGTTCGCGCGAGTCACGCGGCCGTCCTCCGTCTCGGCATCCCAGCTCTCCACCCACGTGTTGAACTTGGTCAGGGGCGGCTCGTTCTCCTGCTTGCAGGCGACCGTGCAGGCGTTGCATCCGATGCAGACGCCCAGGTCGATCAGCATGCCCAGTCTCTTCTCACTCATGGTCACTCACCTCCTACGCCTTCTCGATCTTGAACATGCCACCGCAGCGGCCCGGGCTGGACGCGTCGTTGTCGGCGATGATGCCGAGGCCGCCATGCTCGGCCACCACCGGATCCACCATCATGTGGATGCGGGTGCCCGCGGCAATGGCCGGATCGCCCTTGGTCACCTTGCCATCGATCTCCACGTCCTGGGCGCCGTAGTTGATGTGGCCGTAGCCGAAG
This sequence comes from uncultured bacterium, assembly GCA_947649215.1. Lineage (GTDB taxonomy): Bacteria > Actinomycetota > Coriobacteriia > Coriobacteriales > Eggerthellaceae > Enterorhabdus. The sequence goes on from CANSQW010000028.1 coordinate 6,181, forward strand.
GCCACCGCGAAGGCGCCCTTCACCTGGCCGGCACGCACCATGGCCTCGCCTTCGGTGACATCCCCGCGCGGGGTGATGGCGCGAACCATGTCACCGTCCTTGATGCCCAGCTCAGCGGCGTCTTCCTCGTTCATCTCGATGTAGTTGTGCGCGGCGATGTCGCGCATGATCGGGCTGTTGGCGAGCATCGTGACCGAACGGAACTTCGGCTTGTGCTCGCTGCAGAGGAACGGGTACTCATCGGCGGAGTAGTGATCCGTCATGAGCGACAGGTCGGCGAACATCTGCTCGTTGTAGTTGAGCGTTGGCGACAGGCGCTTGCCCGAGTAGGGGTTGGTCATGAGGGCGCGCTTCTCGTTGTAGACGTAGGCCTCCTTGGCCTTGAGCCCCTTGAAGCGGCCGTCGGCGCCGCGCTTGTAGTCCATGCCCCAGTAGCGGCCGCCGCGAGAGAGCACCTTGAGAACCTTGGGCCACTCCTCGTCGGTGACGGCCTTCTTCCAGTTCTTGGGCAGCTCGTCGAGGCCCTGGATGTGCGCCTCGTCAGCGGTGATGTCCTCCACCGGCTCCACGGCGTAGGCCAGGTTGGCGACAGCCTTCAGGTAGTAGTCGTAGGAGTCGTTGAACGGGTGCATCGTGCCGTTGACGTCGGGGATGGCGTTCTCGCCCCAGCCGGGCAGCTCGCACGCCTTCGCCACGTCGATGAGGAAGGTCTCCCAGCACACGTAGCGGTCGTCAGCGAGCTTGGTGGTCTCGGGGGTCTTGGCCTCCCAGCGAACGGTGGTGCCGAAGCCGCCGATCATGCTCACGGTGGGCAGGCCGAAGCTCTCGTACTGCGTCACGTCGGGCACAATGTAGTCGGCGTACTGCGCCATCTCGCCCACCACGATGTCGCACACGATGTGCAGCGGCAGCACCGAGGTGTCCTTCAGCTTCTCGATGACCTCGTCGCGCATGGCGCCCGGGGTGGCCTGGATGACGTTGCACATCCACGTCATGAGAATCTTGCACTGATAGGGGTACTTGTTGACGATGGACATGATGGCCTGCGCGTCAGACTGCGGGGCGTTGGTGTACCACGGAAGCATCGGCTTCGGGTCCTTCTCGCCTGCGGCCACGCGGCTCTTGTACTCGTCGGTCTTCTCCCAGGCCTTGCTGCCGCGGGAGATCATGACGGCGTTCTTGTTGGACACGTCCGGCTTGCCGGCGATGGTGGTCAGGTCGTAGCACGCGCCCTTGCCCTCGGTGACGGGGGCCTGACCAGCCGGGAAGCTGCCGCCGGTCATCTGGTTGGTGCCCATCATGGCCTTGAGCAGCTCGCGGCCGGCCGGGGTGTCGAAGCCGACGACCGAGGCGGTCGAGGCCGCGGCAGCCTGGACGGACACCTTGTGGCCGTGGGAGCCGAACTCCTTGCCCATGCGCTCGATCTCGCTGGCGGGAATGCCGGTGATCTCGGCGTACTCGTCGATGGTGCGCTCGTTGACCGAGTCGCGCAGCATGCTGAAGCCGGTGCGCACCTTCACGCCGTTGACCTCGCCCTCGAAGAACAGGTCGCCCTTAGCCGCGGTGGTGTGCAGGGCCGGCTCGCCGGTGGCCGCGTCGATGACCACGTAGTACGTGGGCTGCGTGGTGGCCTCCGGGTCGGCCGGGGGAACCTCCAGCCCGGCGTCGGCCGCGCGCATCAGCTTGCGGTAGTTCGGGTGGCTCTCGTCGGTGATGACGAGGTAGGTGGCGTTGGTGTGGCCGCCGTAGCCGCCGGCCAGGGCGGCCTCGTGGCTCGGGAAGGCCATGGCGTCCGCGTCGAAGGTGTTGTCGCGGATGAGAATCTGCGCGATGGCAGAGTAGAACGCGCCGTTGGTGGCGGGCTTGATGGGCACCCAGTTGATGCCCTCGGCCGTAGGCGTGACGACGCCGTTGGCCAGAGTGGGATCGAGCACGTCGATCTTCAGGTTGCCCTTGCGCAGCGCGCGGGCCGTCTCGCGGCCGATGTACTGGAAGTTGGACCCGTTACCGCCAGGGAACGCGCCCGACCAGAGAATGTACTCGACACCGCCGGCGGTGTCGGGGGTAGTGCCAGAACCGGATGAATAGAGCGAACTCGCTCCGCCTGCAGCGCCTCAACTGGAGTTGTGGCTGAAGGAGTTCAGGGTTCCGTAGGTCGTGGCGAAGCGGGCGTTGAGCTGGCGGCGACCGTCAGCGCGCGTGTTCATGACCACGATCTGATTGGACTTGGGGCCCAGGTCGGGCTGGTCGGGGTTGAGGGGGGTCGTCGTGTCGTGGAGCTCCTTGAAGCCCTCGACGTACTGATCCTCGCCCAGGTCGGCGAAGATCTTGCCGCCCTCGGTGACCTCCTTGATGAGCTGGTCCCAGCTGATAGGCTTCCACTTGCCCTCGCCGCGCTTGCCGGCGCGCTTGAGCGGCACGGTGATGCGGTCGGGCTGGCTCACGCCGTCAAGCGTGCCGTTGCCGCGGCCGCAGACGGTGCCGTGGGTGATGGCGCCGTGGCCGTTGGCATAGCTCATGGAACGATAGGCGTCCTCAAGGGGCGCCTCGAAGTCCAGCTTGTCGCCAGAGCACGCAGGATTGTAAGGATTGCCGCCCACGCCGATGACGCGCCCGGAAGCGCGATCGAGCTTGATGCGGTTGCCGCAGGTGCTGTAGCAGCCCACGCAGCTTGAGTAACGGACGATGACGTCGTCGTTGATCTTGACGTCTCCCGTCTTGGGATCGACGCTCGCCTCGATGGGCTTGCCCTTCTTGGGCACGGGGAACTCGGCGTCAGCGGCAACGGCCAGATCGGGTGTGAGGGCAGAGCCCGCACCTCCCGCCAGCGACGCTGCGCCCAAGACACCCATGGCCCCGAGGAAGCGACGTCGATCAATGTTCAAAGAAGGCATTGATCTCTCCTATGGTTCTTTCGGCGGTTCCTTTTGCTGGACGGCGCGTGCCGCCCCCTCCCTCCGCCGAAGGCCGATGGACATCCCTTGGGGCATGTTGCTCCCCTGGGATCGGTTGCGCATCCGATCGACAGGAGCAGACCCGCGGGAAGTCCCTCTTGCGTGTGTGCGATCTTTGGCCAAATGCACGGCTAGACACTTTAACGTGTCGGTTTGGTAACGTAAATGATGAATTATTGCTCATCATTTGACGGCAAGCGGGTTTTCAGGACTGGCAAACGGTAGTTAGTTTGGAGAAACTGTGGCTTTGAGCGGGGGGGGGGGGTAAATCTGTTACGAGCCGTTGCCGAGCTGTGCGATTGGTGGAAAAGGGCGTTCACAGAAAAACCATGGAGAGCAGGGCCACGCCAGCACCCACGGCAATTCCCGGCCCAAACGGAACCGCTCCCAGAGCGCTGCGCTCCGAAGACGGCGCGCCGTCGGCAGGCCGCGAAGCGTCAGATACCGGGTGGGGGTATGTTTCACGTGAAACATTTGTTTCACGCCCATCGAACGAGGAATCCGGCCGGGAGGCGGGCGTGGGGGTGGGGGCCGGGGGTGGTTGGGGGGGGGGGGGGGGGGGCGCGCCC
>CANSQW010000029.1 GCA_947649215.1 uncultured bacterium
TGAGGAACTCGAGGTTGAGGGCGCCCAGGGCGCTCTGCTGCGACTGGGCGTACTGGTCGATGGCCACGCCCTGCATGATGCCGGACTGGCCCGCAGGGTCGGTGTAGATCTCCAGCGCGCGCTCGATCTGGTCGGCGTCGAGCCAGCAGACCTCGGCGCCCTTCTCGAGCGTCCACTCCTCGACGGACTGCTTGAGCAGTTCGCCGCCAGTGGGGAACTGCATGCCGTTGACCTCGTAGGTGCCGAACAGCGGGGCGGCGACGCCCTCGTTCATCGGGTACTGGACGACCACCGGCGCGTTCGCGGTCGGATCCCAGATGACGTAGTCCGCGTCGGTGCCGGGCAGGCCCGCCTCGGTGGCCTTGAGGGTCAGACGCGTCTCGGGGTTGATGAGGTAGGGCATGTTCGTCCAGGCGCGGCAGAACTCCTCGTCGTACTTCTCGTTGTCGAGGATCCACTTCGTCCAGGTGAGCAGCAACGCCACGTCGGTGCCGGGACGGATGGGCAGCCACACGTCGGCCTTGGCGGCGTCGAGGGTGTAGCGCGGATCGATGACCACCGTCTTGAGGCCCTGGGGACGGGCGCGCAGCTCCGCCAGCGCACGGCCGCCCGTGGCGACCGAGGAGTTAGACGGGTCGGTGCCCCACAGTACGAGCGAGGTCACCGGGCTGTCGACGTAGTAGTAGTCCCAGCCGTTGGAGTCCGAGAAGGACAGGTTGTTGGGCTTGCCGCGGCCGTAAGCCAGCAGCGCCGCGCCCATGCGGGGCAGGTAGCACTGGGCACAGCCAGGCTCCCACACGTTGGGGGTGTTGATGGCCTCACCGAAGCGCTTGATGTTGGAGAAGTGCGGGTTTCCGCCGCCGCCCGTGGACACGGAGATGGACTCGGAGCCGTACTTGTCGGACATCTCGTTGATCTTGGTGGCCACCTCGGTGATGGCGTCCTCCCAGCTGATGCGCTCCCACTGGTTGCCGCCGCGCTCGCCCACGCGGCGCATGGGGTACTTGTTGCGGTTGGGGTGGTAGAGCGCCTGGATGCCCGCCAGGCCCTTGGCGCACACGCCGCCGCGGGACATGGGGCTTTCCGGGTTGCCCTCGATCTTGATGACGCGGCCGTCGCGCACGTGGGCGAGCACCGCGCAGTTGGCGATGCAGGCGCGACACGAGGTCTTGTAGACCTTCTCCTCCCCCGCCGTCGCCGCGTGAGCGGGATCGGCCTCGACGAGGCTGCCGGCTGCGCTGATGCCGAGCGCAGCCACGGCCCCCATGGCTGCCGTGGACTTCAGGAACCCACGACGTGTCATGCTGGAATGGCTCATTAAGCTCCCTCCTTCTTGACTCTCTTCTGCACTGTATTCATTGGGATGGCCGCTAGCCGGCCAGGGCGCGCAGGCGCAGGCCGGACTCGGTGGCATGCCAGCGACCGTCCCAAGAGATACCGTCAACGGTCTCGAGTTTCGATATGAAGTAGTTGGGGTAGATCTGCTTCGGCGAGCGAAGGGCCGGATGACCCGCCAGGGCCTCCTCCACATCGGCGCGGGAGGCGCCCTCAGGCGCGGAGCAGAGGTCGAGCACGCGCCCGTAGGCGTCGGCGTAGCCGGCCGGCTCCTCCTCAAGGAGGGCGGCCAGGCGGCGGGACGGCTCGAACTCGTCAAGCACCGCGCGACCTGCCTCGGTGATGGCCAGCAGGTGATCCACCGGCTGGTCAGGGAGGGGGGCCGAGGCAGTCGCGGGCGCGGGGTCGGCGGGAGCCGAGATGGGGCCGCCGGGGGCCGGAGCCAGGGCGGGGTCGGGGTCGGGGTCGGCGGGAGCCGCGGCGGGCTCGGCGACGGGGATGGCCCGCACGCCGCCGGACTTCTCCAGGAGGCCGAACAGCACGTAGGCGTTCTGGGTGGAGAGGCCCATGACGGGCAGGGCGTCCACGGCGTCGGCGGCCTCGCGATAGGGCGTCGGCCCAGGCACCGCCCGCAGGCAGGCGAGCAGCGGCAGCGTGTTGGCGTGATTGGCGGTGACGCAGGCCCTCACGCGCTGGACGGCCTCCTCAAAGGAAACGGGCTCAGCGGCGGGCTCAGCGGCCAGCGCCTCGGCGACGCGTGCGTCAGCTGCGGCCAGCGCAGCGTCCGGATTGGAATTCCCCATGATTCCCCTCCTCGGTCTCGTTCGTGCGAAAACGACTCTACCGAAGAGGCAGGGCGCCCCGAAACGTCCGTAATGGGCGAAACCTCGGCTAAGGCGCACCTCGCCAACCATGGGTGATGCCACTCCTGTTTCCCCAGGTGAATGGTCTCATCTCCCATTGCTGGAGACACGGTTGCGCAGGACGGCCCCTCACCCGCCCCTGCGCGGGAGAGACGGGAGCCGGCGAAGAATCGGAGGCAAGCGTAGAATGCGAGGCGCCCGCGCTCAGGCGGCGGGAGCCCCGCAGGCGCGGGGCCAGCGATCGCGAAGTCCGGAGTTTCTGGCCAATTTCGCCATGGTTTACGCACCCGGAGAACCGCTTTCGCCCGAAGGCAGCCCCTCGGGAAAACGCGACCTGGGGAAACGCCGGCGAGCGACGCGCCGCCGCTGCGCGCGCTGCGTAAAGCGCGGTGTTTTTGGCCAGAAATCTCGGATTCCGCCCTCGCCTTCCGCCGGACGCGCGCCAGAACGCGGCGCTGCGGCTACAGGTGCCGCAGGTTGGTACGGTAGGCGCGAAGACGCTCCTCGCCGATGTCGGTGATGACGGCGGTCAGGGCGTCGATGAGCTGCCCGCGCTGTCGGGGCAGCCGCCCCTGGAGCATCACGGGATTGGAGGCTCCCAGCATGGCGAAGGTGACGGGGATGGAGAGGCCGGCCACCAGCTCGCGAATCTCCTCGTACTTCTCCACCTCCGTCTCCTCCGTCCAGCGGCCGGCGCGTATCTCGCGGTGCAGGTCCGACGTGGGGTAGACGGTGAGCATGTTCGCGCCGATGAGCCAGGGGCTCGTCTGGTTGCACACCGCCGCCGTGGCGCGGGCGCCATCGAGGCCGCGTCCCCGCCCGGAGATGCCCGCAAGGTAGAAGAACGCGTAGCGGATGCCAGCCTCGTCGAGCCGTCGGCACTGGACCACGATGTCTTGGGCGGCGTAGCCCTTGTCCATGAAGGCCAGCGCCTCATCGTCGCCCGTCTCGATGCCCAGCGTGAGCCCGTCGAACCCCGCCGCGCGCAAGGTACGCAGCTCATCGTCGGTCTTCGCCGTCACGTCAGTCACGCGGGCGAAGCAGCCGACGCTCTCGCAGCGGGGAAAGTAGCGCCGCACAAGCTCTGCTATCTCCCGCAGCCGCGCCGCCTTCAGCCCGAAGGGGTTTGCGCCCGCCAGAAACACGCGGCTGACCTGCGCAGGCTCGCGCTCGAAGAGGCGCTCCTCCGCCTTTCGCAGCGGGTCGTGGTACCAGGTCTGCGCCTCGAGCAGGTCGGCTTCGATATCATCGAGGGGCGAGGGGCGAAACTTGAACGGAAGGTCCTCGTACAGGGTGCAGAACTTGCAGCGGCGGTGGGTGCAGCCCGCCGTGGCCTCGATGATGAGCGAGCCGGCCTCGTAAGGCGGCCGCCAGATGGTTCCCGTGTAGTGCATAGGGCTCCTTTCGCCGTGGCTTTTCGCCAGACAGGATGCCCCTTTGGTGCTTGTATTGCCAGTACCGATCTTTTATGGTGGTAGTTGCCAAAACTGCACTATTAGTGTTCACAAGGGAGAACATGGCTGACAACAAGTTCACCGACGAGCGCGCGCTCGCCCGCTGCGAATCCATGAGCCGCATGCAAGCCGTGCTCGGCGGCAAGTGGAAGATCCTCATCCTCTGGTACCTCGCCACCTACGAGGTGCAGCGCTTCGGCGAGCTGATGCGACGCATCGAGGGCATCTCGCAGTCCACGCTGACCAAGCAGCTGCGCGAGCTGGAAGCCGACGGCCTGGTGCATCGCGAGATCTACCGCGAGATTCCGCCCCGCGTGGAGTACTCGCTGACCGAGCTGGGCGCGAGCTTCGTGCCCATCCTGAACGCCATGGTGCTCTGGAGCCAGCGCTGGCTCTGCGAGGAAGCCTAGCGCCGCCGAGTGACGGCGAGGGTATGCGGTCGGCTCTCCTGGCCTGTGTGTCGCAGAGCGCCCCGCCGCCCGTCTGTCAGCCGTGCTGCTGCCCAAGAGCAGAGGCGCCGTACAGGCGGATAGGCGCGCCGTCGTCTTCGTGGGCCTCCCCCAGGTACTCCCAGCCGCACCGCTCGTAGAAACGGCGGTGGTCGGTCACCAGATACAGGCGCTCGTAGCCCATGCGCGCCGCCTCGGCTCGGGCGTGCGCAAGCAGCCGACGGGCGATGCCGCGGCCTCGAAAAGGCTCCTCCACGTACAGGGCGCAGAGGTTGGGAGCGAGGTCGGGTCGGTCATGGAAGTCGTTCTCGATGATGCCGCAGCCGGCCACGATGGAGCCGTCGCCATCTCGCACGACATACCGTTGCGGGACAGCACCGCCGTTGGCGGCGCCCTCCTCCATGCTCTCCTGGTAGGCTTCCGGAGCGATCCCCCACTTCGCGGCAAACCACGCCGCAGCCCGGGGAATCCCATCGGGACGCTCCCCCAGGCGCTGGATCCCCAGCGCACGTTCGCCAGCATGCGGCTCGATAGCCATAGCCCGCCTCCATCGCCCTGCGTCCCCGACGATCAGCACCCTTGCCACCTCGCGCCGCCGAAGCAAGCGCTGGGGCCGCATCCGCAAGGGTCCCCGCTGCTCGCCCCTTCCCAAAGCGGGCAAGGCCACTCGAGCGGTCGACCGGCAGGCAGCGCCGGGGCAGTTTGCGCTCTTGCGCCTAGGAGCTTCGGGAAAAGAAAGCAGGCCAGGGGCAAAAGCCACCTGACCTGCGTCTTTAGTGGTCGGGATGACAGGATTTGAACCTGCGGCCTCTGCGTCCCGAACGCAGCGCTCTACCAAACTGAGCCACATCCCGAAAACGCCGTCTCATTGACAGCGTTCGATATGATACCACACCCGCTCGAATTGGCAACGATGAACTTGTCAGCGGCCGCAGACGGACGCAGCGGAGTTATACTCGATTGAGAACATATCGCGCACGATGTCCCGCACGATCCGCACGAGCAGCGTGCCCGCCGACAAAGGAGGCCCCATGACGCAGAGCCCTAGCCCCTCCTCCCCCTGGAACGACGCCTGGAAGGAGCGCCAGAAGCTGCGGCGCGCGCCCGATGACGCCGCGTTCTGGGACGAGCGCTCCAAGACCTTCGCCACCAAGGACGCCCCGAGTCCCTACGTCGACCGCTTCCTGGAGCTGGCGGCCATTCGCCCCGGCGAGTCCGTCCTCGACATGGGCTGTGGCACGGGCGCGCTCGCGCTCCCCCTGGCTGCGGCCGGCCATCCGGTGACCGCAGCCGACTTCTCCGCCGGCATGCTGGGCGTCATGGACGACCTGGCGGCCGAGCGGGGCGTCACGGGCATCGAGGCCCTGCAGATGAGCTGGGAGGACGACTGGGCTGCTCACGGCGTGGACCCGCGCAGCCGCGACGTGTGCCTGGCTTCCCGTTCCATCGCCACGAGCGATTTGGAGGAGTCGTTGCTCAAGCTCACCGCCGTGGCACGCCGCCGCGTGTGCGTGACGCTCACGGCCGATGCCTCGCCGCGGGTGGACAGCCGGGCGCTGCGGGCGGCGGGGCTGCCCCACCAGGCGGGCGAGGACTTCCAGTTCGCCTTCAACATCCTGGTCGACCATGGGCTGCGCCCCGAGGTGGCCTACATCTCCAGCGAGCGCGATGCGACCTACGCCACGCCCCAGGAGGCCCACGACGACTACGCGGCCATGGTGCGTCGGGCCTCGGCCGTCGCGTCGGACGCCGACGTGACGGCGGCCCTCACGCGCCTGCGCTCCTGGCTCGACGACCAGCTGATCCCCAACGAGCGCGCCGGCCAGCTCGACCGCAAGGGCGTCCCCGAAGGCGCCTGGCGCCTCCGCGAGCCCCGCGTCACCACCTGGGCCTTCCTCGCCTGGGACGCCTAGGCCGAGCCCTTGGCGCGGAACGCCTTCGTCCGCTGGATGAGAATGGCGCCGATGAGGAACGGCAGCCAGAACACGATGCCGCGATACACCATGACGACCGCGATGCCGGTGGCCTGGCTGATACCGAACAGCGTGAACGCCACGAGCACGGCCGCCTCCACCACGCCCACGCCCTGGGGCGTGAACGAGATCATGGCGAAGAGCGTAGCCACCACATAGCCGCAGACGAGCGGCTCGATGGCCTGCACGCCGAAGGCCACGCCGGTCAGCGCGAAGCAGCCCAACTCGAAGGTGCTCGCCAGGATGGAGAACCCGAAGGCCGCCGCAGTCTTGCGGGGGTTCTGCACGATGAGCCCCGACGCCTCGGAGAACGACCGCACCGTGCGGTCGGCCCAACCGTCGATGGGTCCCTTCTTGAACTTGCGCAGCACGCGATCGGCCAGGCGCTCAATCGGCGTGAGCACGCGGATGACCAGCTCGGGGCGCTTGCCGCCCACGATCATCACCGTGACGAGCACGCTCACCAGCAGCACGGCCAGAAGCCCCACCAAAAGCCATCCCGGCTGCAGGCCCACCGTCACGCTGAGCAGGCCGAACCCGATGAGCATGATAACCACGAAGCCCGTGTCGATGGTGACCTGCATGAGCAGCGCCGCGCTCGTGGCGCGCCCCGCGGGGATGCCACGCTTGGCGGCGTCGTCCACCACGAGCGTCATGCCCGCCAGGTTGAGCGAAGGCGCCACCGTGTTCATGAAGAAGGTGCCGAAGACGAGCTTGATGGACTCGCGAAAGCGGAAGCCCTCGCTCACGGCGTGGAAGCAGTAGATGTAGGCCCAGCCCTGGGCGAAGTACTTGCCCAGCTGGGAGGCCACGGCCAGCGCCAGGAACACCGGCGCGCCTTTGCGCACCGTGTCGGCCAGCTCCACCAGCTGGTCGCCGCGCAGGAAGATGACGGCCAGCACGATGACGAGCACGCCGCCAGCGAGGATCTTGCTCAGGCTCGAGCGCGAGCTCTTCTTGACGCTCTGCTCGGCCGGGTCGGGGGCCTTGGCGGGGTTATCGCTCATGAACGCTTCTCTTTCCGGCATAGACACCCGCCCCCGTGGGCGGCCAACGGGCCTAAGTATACCCCGGCCCTGGAGGTTTCACGAAAACCACCGCGCTATTTTCGCCCACCGTTCCTCACTTGTTTCTCCACAGGCGCGCGGGCGAGCGTCGGCGCCCCAAGCAGCGCCGGGCCGCAAATCAGCCTCGCAAGAACGAGAAAGTGCGGCTCTGCATGATTTTGCGCCAGAAGAAACCCCCTTCTTCCCTGCAGGCACCTGCGGGGGCGACGGCGACCTGGGCAAACGCAACGCAGCCCCTCACGAGGGCGCGCCGAAACCATGCAGAGCCGCACCTTCTCGCGAAAATCCGCCTGAATTCGCGCCCACCCGCAACAAAAGAGGGGCTCCCGCCTGAGCAGCGAGAGCCCCTGAGAACCGCGGGCGCAAGAACCGTCCAGGGCGCGGGCCCCGGTGTCGGACGCCTAGTGGCGGAAGTGGCGATGCCCGGTGAACACCATGGCGACGTCCTGCTCATCGGCCGCCGCGATCACCTCGTCATCGCGGATGGAGCCGCCGGGCTGGATGACCGCGGTCACGCCGGCCTGGGCCAGCACGTCAAAGCCGTCGCGGAACGGGAAGAACGCATCGGAGGCCGCCACGGCACCGCGAGCCTTCTCCCCCGCCTGCTCCACGGCGATGCGCGCGGAGTTCACGCGGTTGGGCTGGCCGCCGCCAGCGCCCACAGAAGCGTGGTCCTTGGCGATGAGGATGGCGTTGGACTTCACCGACTTGCATGCCTTCCACGCGAAGACGAGCTCGGCCATCTCCTCGTCGGTGGGCTTGCGCTTGGTGGGGCAGGTGAACGTCGCCGCGTCCTCGGCCACAGAATCGGAGTCCTGGCACAGCAGGCCTCCCTCGACGGAGCGGAACTCAACCTCGCCGCCGGCCGGGTTGACGCCGCCCGTGGAGAGCAGGCGCGCGTTCTTCTTGGCCTTGTACATCTCCAGCGCGTCGCCGGAGAACTCCGGCGCGATGATGGCCTCCACGAACTGCTTGTTCTCGAAGATGGCCACCACGGTGTCGGAGGTGACGGGGCGGTTGAACGCCATAACGCCGCCGTAGGCGCTCACCGGGTCGCACTCATGGGCGCGCTGGTAGGCGATGGTGACGTCGGCGTCCTCGCACACGCCGCAGGGGGTCAGGTGCTTGACGATGACGCAGGCCGGCCCCTCGTACTCGCGCACGGCGCTCCAGGCGGCGTCGAGGTCGAGGTAGTTGTTGTAGGACAGCTCCTTGCCCTGGTGCTGCGTGGCACGGGCCAGGGAGTGCTCGGCGCCACGGTAGTCGTCGCGGGCGTAGAAGGCGGCGGACTGGTGCGGGTTCTCGCCGTAGCGCAGGTCCTGGCGCTTGGTGAGGCGCACGGCCAGCTCGGCGGGGAACTGCGCGTCGTCCAGCTGCGCGCCCATCCAGGCGGCGATGGCGCCGTCGTAGGCCGCCGTGGTCTGGAACACCTTGAGCGCCAGCTTGGCGCGGGTGTCGCGCGTGGTAGCGCCGCCGTTGGCGCGCATCTCGTCGAGGATGGCGTCGTAGGTGGCCGGCTCGGTCACCACGGCCACGGACTCGAAGTTCTTGGCTGCGGAGCGCAGCATGGACGGGCCGCCGATGTCGATGTTCTCGATGCAGGTGCCGAAGTCGGCGCCCGAGGCCACCGTCTTCTCGAAGGCGTAGAGGTTCACGACCACCATGTCGATCATCTCGATGCCGTGCTCGGCCGCCTGGGCCATGTGGTCGGCATTGTCGCGCTTGGCGAGCAGGCCGCCATGCACCTTGGGATGCAGCGTCTTGACGCGGCCGTCCATCATCTCGGGGAATTGGGTCACGTCGTCGATGGGGGTGACGGGCACGCCCGCCTCGGCGATGGCGCGCGCGGTGCCGCCGGTGGAGATGATCTCCGCGCCGAACTCGTCGACGAGGGCGCGCGCGAAGTCCACGATGCCGGCCTTGTCGGTCACCGACATCAGCACGCGCTTCACTTGAGGATTGCTCATATGGTCTTACATCCTTTCCTTCCGGGAATCCCTACCCGCTAAGCATACCAGCCGCGGCGGGCAGGCGGCGCCAGAAGCCGACGCGCCCCGGCCGGAGGGCCGGGGCGCGATACGGGCGCGGAAAAGGCAGGGGGCGGCCGGAAGCAACGGACGGTGGGGACGCGAGAAAGCGGCAACCGCACCTAGCGAGGGAGGGGGAGGATGCGGTCACTGCCAGAAAACGGCGAGTTTCTGGCAGTAATTTGCGTTTTGGTGTGGCAAACGGGCCCGCCGGACGCCTCAGGCACCGCCGAGCGGGCTTCCCTAACAGCAAAACCCCAGGTCGGGAAAATCACCAGGCGGC
>CANSQW010000030.1 GCA_947649215.1 uncultured bacterium
CGGCCGCCGGTCGCGTGGGGGAGCGCCGGGGGCGGGCGCGGACTGCGCGAGGGCGCTGGGGGAGCGGCGGTGCCGGCGTCCCGGCCATGCGAGGGCGCCGAGGTGGCGGGGAGCGTGGCGGCGAGAGAGTGTTTCACGTGAAACATCGGTTCGCGTGTTTCGGCGGGCGACGCGGCGCCGTTCGGCGCAGGGGAGTGCCGTGTCAGGGAGGGGGCGCCGGGGTCCGCCCCGCGTCTTGGGCTGCCGCCTTGCTTTGCTGCCGCGGCGCAGGTGCTTGGCGGCATCGGTGCCGTCCTTGCGGCGGGAGTGTTTCACGTGAAACATCAGTTCGTGCATTTTGGAGGGAACGAATGTTTCACGTGAAACAATTCTACGTGGAAGGGTCCGCGTCGCCGTGCTCGGCGCGGAGGGACTCGAGGTGCGTGTGAACGAGGGCGCGGGCCTGGCGGCGGGCCGCGGGGGAGGGGTCGGCGAGCAGGCCGGAGGCCAGGCCGTCGAGCAGGGCGCGAAGATGCGGCGCAGCCAGCGGGTCGTCGGCTGCGGGGCCGAGGACGTTGCCTGCGCGCAGCTGCGCGAGGCACCGCGCGCAGAGCCCCTCGATCAGCCGGTTCATCTGGCGGCTGAGAGGCGCTAGCACGGGATCCGCGAGCGCTGCTGCCGAGAATGCGGCCCACACGCGCGCCTCCACCTCGCGCTCGGCGTCGAGGGGCAGCAGCTGGAGCAGCACGCCCTCCACCGCGGCGAGCGTCGCCTCCGCTGCGGCGTCGCCGTCCGCGCAGCAGGCGCCGACGTCCCCATCGCCGCTCCCGGCGCCCGCGCCTTCGCGGCCGACGGCGTCTATCCGCGCCGAGGCGCGCTCGATCACGAGCTCCATGGCAAAGCGGTGCAGCGCCGCCTGGCTGCGGAACGAGTGCTGGATGGCGCCTGTCGAGAGGCCGCATTCCGCAGCCACGGCGCGCACGGTGGCGCCGTGGAGCCCCTCACGCGATACGAGGGCCCATACCGCCTCCGCGATGCGCTCTCGTCGCTCCTGCTCGTCGATGACCCTCGGCATGCCGCCCTCCCGCTCGCTCTCGTGCCGCGCACCCTCCGCCGCGCCGGCTGCGCGGGTTTCCGCGGGCGTCCCTTCTGCGTTGTTGACGTCTCTCTCGCTCCTAGTATAATACAAGTGTATTTAATACAGTTGTATTACAAAGGAGCAGGGGTCATGGAAGCGGAAGGGATGCGGACGAAGGCGGCGCAAGTGGGAAAGGGGACTCGGGCGGGGAAGGCGGCGCGAACGGGTCGGATGGAGGGGTCGCTGCGGCCGGTCTGCGGGATGGAGGTGCTCTGGCGCGGTCAATTCGGGGTGCGGTGGGGCGAGGCGTCCTACGTGGTCGAAGTCGACTTCCTTGACTTCGGCGAGAGGGTGCGCCTCTACCGCGACGGCCTTTTGGCGGAGGAGCGGCGCTCGCCTGCGCGCTTCGAGCTGGAGGGCGGGGCCGTCATCGAGGCGGCTATGGCGCTCTACGGGATGAAGACCGCGCGCCTGGTTCCGCCCGCGAGCGCGGGGAGCGTCGGCGCCCCGGGAGCCGCTGTTGCCCCTGGCGTGCCCGACGCCATCGCGCTCGTCCCGCTGCCGGGCACCGCCGAGGCGCGTCGGCTCGCCTTCGGGCGGCGGCACCCCCTTTTGGGCGCCGCGCTTGCGGCAGGGGCCTGGGCCGTCTTGGCCGTGGCCCTCGTCACGCAGCTTCCGGGCATCGCGAACCAGGCGCTCATGCTGGCCGCCCACGTCAACCTGGCGCCGAGCGGCTTGAGCGTGCCCGCATTCGATCTGCCGGGCTGGCTCAACGGCGTGCTCTCCATCGCCGGCATCCTCGCCGGCCTCGATCGCGGCCTGCGCATGAAGCACAACCGCCTCCTCGACGACTAGGGAACCGATGTTTCACGTGAAACATCCTGCGCGTGCTGGGCGGGGAGGCGCCGCGTCATGTTCGGCGCCGGTGACGCGTAAGGTGGGGCAAACGAATGTTTCACGTGAAACATTCTGCGAGGCGCCGACGCGTGGCTCGCGCCCTGGGTGTCGATGTTCCCTCCAGGCCTTCAGCCGCCCGCGCCCGGCGCGAGCCTCTGCGGCCGCGGCGGCGTGCGGGCGCTCGTGCGCGGCGTGCGAGCCTCGGCGGCCGCAGCGACGTGTGGTCGCCCGTGTATCAGCGCGCGAGCCCCGGCGGCCGCGGCGCGTGCGGGCGTACCGTCTGCCTGGCGGCCCGTTCGCTAGGGCTTCTCCGCCGTCTGTGCGCGGGCGAGGTGCGTGAAGCAGACATCGCGCACGCCGCCCATGAGATCGTTGGGGAGCCCCTCGGTCACGTGGTGCGGCAGGAAGCCGCACTTCTCCGCGACGCGGCGCGACGGCTGGTTGGCCACGTCGTAGCTGCACCAGAGCGTGCTGACTCCCAGGCTCTCGAACGCGCGGCGCGCGAGGGCCCGTACCGCCTCGGTAATGAGTCCGCGCCCCTGCCAGGGCACGCCGATCCAGTAGCCCACCTCGGCCTCGTCGGGGGCCAGGGGCTCGGTGCCGGCGTCGCCGAACAGCAGGCCGACGCATCCGATGGCGCGGCCGTCCTCGCGCAGGGTGACGGCGAAGGTCTCGGGCGCGGAGAATACGGTGTGGATGACCCCGAGGCTTTCCTCGACGCTTGCGTGGGGCGGCCATCCGGCGATGGGCCCCACACGGGGGTCACGCGCTGCGCGGAAGAGGTCGGCTGCGTCGCCGTCGCGCCAGGGGCGCAGGATGAGCTGCTCGGTCTCGAGGACGCACGGCCATGGGGCGCCTTCGTTCGCGTCCGCGTCTCCGGCCGTTGCGGCGACGGCCCTCTTTCCGCCGGCGCTCTTCGTCGCCTGGGTCGCGGGCTGCGTGCCGACGGCCTTGGGGCTGCCGCCCTCGGTGCCCGTCGCGCCCTCGGCCAGCTCCAGGTGAAGCAGGGGATAGGGGTCGCCCTGAGCGTCGAGCTCGGAGCGGCCGATGACGCGGAAGCCCCGGTGCTCGTAGAAGCCGCGGGCAGCGGGATTCTGCTCGTTCACGTCCACGAGGCGCACGTTCCATTGGCGCGTGGCATGCGCGAGTAGCGCCGTGCCGACGCCGCGTCCGCGCGCTCCGGGCGCGACGAAGAGCATCTCGAGCCTGTCGTCGTCTGCCCCCGCGAAGCCGAGCGCCGCGCCGTCGGCGTTGCGGGCTACGGCCAGGAGCGGAACCTCGCTCAGGGCGGCGGGCACGTATTCGGCGATGCACTCCACGTCGGCAGGGCTCAGGAAATCATGGGTGGCTTCCACTGAGGCGCGCCAGAGCGTCGTCAGCTCGCCTATGAGGCCGTCGTCTCGCTTCTCGGCCAGCGTGATCTCCACGGGTCCTTCCTTCCGTCGTCTGCCAGCGTCCCCAGCATAGGGCAAGCCGGCCCGCCGGACAACGCCCCTCTCGCCGCCCTCTCGCCCCGTCCTCCGCGCCGTTCCGGTAACGATGCGGCAGCGGGTCGTCAATGGCGTCGCGCGGCAGCCTCGCCCCGCTTGCTGCGCGCGGTATGGTGAAGCTGCCCGCCGGGGGCGGCCGCGGGGTCGCGTCGCGCGGGCTGACGAGGAGACGAGCCCATGGTCAGACGATGCCCCCATAGGATCACCCAGGCGGACGAGGTGGGCTACTTCGCGCCGCGCGCCTGGCCGTTCTGGCGCGCGCTCATCGTGTGCTTCTGCGCCGGCACCATCGTCGGCCACTGGCTTGAGATTCCCTACTGCCTGTTCATGGACCGCTGCTTCGGCATCGTCTCCGAGGGCTATCCCGTCTGGACCGACCCGTGGTACCACCCCTACTGGGTCTACGGCGTAGGCGCGGTGGTGATGACGCTCGTCATCGAGCCGCTCAAGGAGCGCTTCGTCATGCGCCGTCGCACGCTGGCCGGCGCCCTGCTCGAGTCGTTCGCCTTCGCGGTGGCGCTGAGCCTCGGGCTCGAGCTGGGCATCGGCCTGCTCGTCAACCAGCCGGACGCGTCGGGCGCCTATCCCTACTGGGACAACTCGCAGCTGCCCTTCAACGTGCTCGGCCAGGCTTGGCTCGTCAACGACGTGCTCATCGGGCTCGTGGCCGTCATCTACGTGTGGGTGGTGTTCCCGCTTGTCTGCGAAGGGTTCGCGCGTCTGCGCCCGCCCGTCGCCAACGCCCTGTTCGCCCTCGTCATCGTCGCTTTCGCCGCCTGTTGCACCGCTTCCTACCTCCAGCTTTGGCTGAGCTAGCAAGCAAAAGCCGAGCCTCCTGGGTCTGCCCTGGCGCCCGCAGGCGAGAGGAAGTTCATGGCAAGGGACACCATGGCCTCCTTCTCCTCCGGTCGCGACTCTGCGATCATGATGGTCATGGCGACGAGGGCCTCGTCACTGAGCTGCTTCCTGCCTTGCGCGTAGAGCAGATGATTCTTGTCGAGGAAGTAGAGGAACACGCTCGCCGCTATTCTCTTGTTCCCGTCATGGAACGAGTGATTCTTAACGATGAAGTAGAGCAGGTTTGCCGCCTTCTCCTGAACTGACGGGTAGAGTTCTCGGCCGTCGAAGGACTGGTAGATGGCTGCTATGCTGCTTTTGAAGGAGTCGTCCTTCTCGACGCCGAAGACGGTGCTGACTTCGGAAAACCCCATGCTGTCAATGATGTTTCGACACTCGTCGTACCCGAGGACGTAGGTGCCGTGCGTTCCAGTTGGTCGGGAGATGCGTTGGTGGTCATAGTCATCGAGCAGCGAAAGCGCCGGCGCATAGCTTCGGACGATCCTGAGAATCTGCTCAGACTCAAGCTCGCGGGGGATGCGCTCGATGACGGATATGACCTGGGAGAGCTGGACGAGGCGCCGCTCGTTCTCGGCGCGACCCTCGATGATGTAGCGACGCAGCACATCGGTGGCCCAACGGCGGAATTCGATGCCGCGCTGCGACTTCACGCGATACCCGACAGATATGATGACGTCAAGGCTGTAGTGCTCTACCTGATAGGTTTTCCCGTCGGTTCCAGTTGTCGCAAATTTTGCGACAACTGGAACCGGAGTATCGCACAGCTCTTCCTTCAAGGCGTTCGCGATGTGCTTGCCTATGGTTTTGACGTCGCGATCGAACAATGCGGCCATCTGCGCACGATTAAGCCAGATTTCGTTTCTCGCCAGGTCAACGGTAACGTCAAGTGCTATCTCGCCATCCGATGACTCGAAAAGCACTATGTGCGAGGATGCGTTCTCATGCGTCATTTCACGGCTCCAATTCTTCATATTTGTTGAATTGGATTGTACCATATAAAAGAACAAATGTTCTCTAATTTGGGATTCATTTTTAACGAATCCGAGACTGTCAGCTGGCGGGCTAGGAGCGGGCGGGCTTGGAGGTGAGGTGCCAGCCGTCGCAGTGCGGGCAGCGGTAGGCGTGGAGGCCGCGGGTGCCGTGGGCGGCGCAGGAGGCGATGGCCTCCTCGGCGTCGGTGCGGCTGGGATAGCGGTTCTTCGACTCGCAGGCGCGGTGGCGCAGGGCGGCCTCGCGCTCGGCAGACGCCTCGTCGCGACGGCGCTCCTCGCGGGCGAACAGGTCTCCCAAATCGCCCGCGCCCGCCTCGAACGCGGCTCGCTGCCGCGCCTTCGCCGCTCCCTTTCTGCTGGTCATGCCCGTGCTCCTGCTTGGCGCTAGCGCTCTTCGCGGGGCAGGATCTCGATCCACTGCCCTTCGGGGTCGGCTATGAAGTAGAGCCCCATGACGGGGTTCTCGCGGATAATGCAGCCCATCTTCTCGTGAAGGGCGTGCGCGGCGTCGAAGTCCTCGACGGAAAACGCGATGTGCTGGTCGGGGCCGCCGTTGGCATAGGGCTCGACGCGCCCCCGGTTCCACGTCAGCTCCAGCTGGAAGGGACAGCCCGGCGCCTCCATGAACGTGTTCGTCCACGAGCCGTCGTCAGGCCCCATCTCGCGCACGACGCGGAAGCCGAGCGCCTCCTCGTAGAACCGGATGGTCTTCTCCTTGTCAAGCACGTGGGTGCAGCGGTGCAGAAACACAGCGTCCATGGCATCCCCTTTCCGGGAAGGTGTTGTCGGGCTCATTCTATAGCATTGGGGGAGGCGGGGCGGGGAAGCATTCGCTGCCTGTTTCGCGCTTCCGGAAGGCGGCCGGTGCCGGTAATCCTCTAGAATGAAAGCGAACTTGCCGCTGGGGAAAGGTGATGGGATGCTCGAAGATGCACGAAGGCACGTGGGCCGTGCCGCGGATGTCCTTGCCAAGAAGGCGAGGATGGCGATGGGAACCGCAGGAGAGGCGGTTGCTGAGGGGAGGGATCGCGCGGCGGAGGCAGCTGCGGCGCTAGCGGAGGCGGCTGCTGAAGGCGCCCAGAACGCGACGGAAGCCGTCCGGGAGAAGTCTCGTCGGTTGATGCTAGAGCATTATCGCCCCGTTTTCCCCGCAGACTACCTTGCGCCCGACTACGACCTCCCCAAGATGATCATCGTCGTCGACGAGGACGCGCGAAAGGGCGTGGAGGTCTGCGAGGGGGCCATCGGCTGGTTCAGTGACGATGACGATCTTGAGGTCTTGCACCTCTACGAGTCCGCGATCGAGATGAGCGGGCTGACTTTCTTCCCAAGGCCGGTGTGCGACTCGGCATACTTCGTCGATCCGTTTGACGATGGGCGCTACCTCAATTTGGCGAAGTTCTTTGAGATTCTCCATCAAGACCAAGTGACGGAGCTGAGGAGCATCGCCCACGCGCTCGGTGCCAGGGAATGCCGTTTGGAGAGTTATAGCAAGACGGTAGAACGTAAGGCACACGGCCTGACGGCGCGCGCTGAGGCGACGAAGAAGAAGGGAAAAAAGGAGAAGAAAGGAGATAGGGAGGGCTTATCGGCGGAGAGCTGTGGAGAGCTGGCGAGGGAGTTGGAGCGAAGCCAGGAGCTGACCCTGGAGTTTCACCAGACCTTTGAGGATGTGTCGGCTGCCTGTGTTCCTCCGCTGCGCTGGTTTGCGGAGGACAAGGAGATAGAGTTCCTCATCAAGACGCGTTGCGAAGAAGGCCTCGGAAGAACCGCGCACTACAGTCTGAACGTCGACAGCTCGGTCTCGTCGTTCATGTCGGGAAAGCTCGCCTCAAAGATAGACGCCACTTTGTCCCGGTGCCACCTGTTGGCCGCAGTCTCGATGGAAGAGCAGGTTGAGGTGGAAATGCGCAGGAGGCTGCAGTTCGTCGTCGACTTCTAACCCCCACCGCCTCCCGATGGGGGTGGGCGCCTGCCGGGGCGGTTCTTAGCTGGCGGCGGGGCGGCGCTACAATGGGGAGACGACCGTTTCCGCCGTGTCCGAGGAGGCTCCCATGGACGAGCGCGACCTGCGCTACCTGCGACTGCTGTCCCAGTCGTTTCCCACCATCGCCGATGCGTCGGCCGAGATCATCAACCTCAGCGCCGTGCTCAGCCTGCCGAAGGGCACCGAGATCTTCGCCTCCGACATCCACGGCGAGCACGAGGCGTTCTCCCATCTGCTGCGCAACGGCTCGGGCTCGGTGCGGCTCAAGATCGACGATGCCTTCGGCGATGCGCTCACCGCGCAGGAGAAGCGCGACCTGGCCACGCTCGTCTACTACCCGCGCGAGAAGATGCGGCTCGACCTGGCTGCCGCGCCTGACGAGGACGCCTGGGTGTCCACGGCGGCCGAGCGGCTCGTGGCGCTCTGCAAGCAGGCGTCGGGCAAGTACACGCGCTCGAAGGTGCGCAAGGCGCTGCCGGCCGAGTTCGCCTACGTCCTCGAGGAGCTGATGACCGAGAACAACCACGCCGTCGACCGCGCGGCCTACCACCGCGCCATCATCGACGCCGTCATCCGCACCGGGCGCGGCCAGGCCTTCGTGGAGGCGCTCTGCCTGCTCGTCCAGCGCCTCGCCGTCGATCACCTCCATATCGTCGGCGACGTGTACGACCGCGGACCGGCGCCCGATGCCATCATGGACACGCTCGCCGGCTACCACTGCCTCGACATCCAGTGGGGGAACCACGACATCGTGTGGATGGGCGCCTCGCTCGGCCAGCGCGGCTGCATCGCGCACGTGGTGCGTAACTGCGCACGCTACGGCAACCTCTCCATCCTGGAAGACGCCTACGGCATCAACATCCTGCCGCTTGCCTCGTTCGCCATGGATGCCTACCGTGACGACCCCTGCGTGGCCTTCGGCCTCAAGGGCGACCCGGACCTCACCGAGCAGCAGCGCGAGCTCAACGTGAAGATCCAGAAGGCGATGGCCATCATCCAGTTCAAGGTCGAGGGCCAGCTCATCGACGAGAACCCCGGCTTCGGCCTGGACGACCGCAAGCTGCTCCACCGCATCGACCACGAGCGCGGCACCGTCGAGGTGGACGGCGTGACCTACGCGCTCACCGACCGCGTGTTCCCCACGGTGGACCCGGCCGACCCCTACCGCCTCACGCCGGAGGAGGAGGCCGTCATGCAGCGTCTTGAGCAGGCGTTCGTCGGCAGCGAGAAGCTCCAGCGCCACATGCGCCTGTTCCTGGAGGCCGGCAGCCTCTACAAGGTGTGCAACGGAAACCTGCTCTTCCACGCCTGCGTGCCGCTCAACGCCGACGGCTCGCTCAAGGAGGCGGACGTGTTCGGCACGCGCTACCGGGGCCGCGAGCTCTACGACGTGCTCGAGCGCTCCGTGCGCGCGGCGTTCTTCAGCGCTGACGCCGAGGAGCGCCGCCGTTGCCGCGACCTTCTGTGGTGGCTGTGGCTCAGCCCCTGCTCGCCCCTGTTCGCCAAGAGCAAAATGGCCACCTTCGAGCTCTACCTCATCGCCGAGAAGGAGGCGCGCAAGGAGGTCAAGAACTCGTTCTACGCCCTGCTCGACGACCCCGATGCCATGGCGGTCATCTTCGAGGACTTCGGGATGGACCCGGACTCGTCGCGCATCGTGTGCGGGCACGTGCCGGTGAAGGCGAAGGACGGCGAGGATCCGGTGAAGTGCGGCGGGCGCGTGCTCACCATCGACGGCGGGTTCTCGCGGGCCTACCAGCCCACCACCGGCATCGCCGGCTACACGCTCATCTCCAACTCCTACGGCTTCGTGCTCGCGGCGCACGAGCCGCTTGAGTCGGCGGAGGCGGCGGTGGAGCGCGGGCTCGACATCCACTCGTCGCGCCGCGTGGTGGAGCGGGTGGAGCAGCGCACGCTGGTGGCCGACACCGACACGGGCGCCGAGCTCAAGCAGCGCGTGGCCGACCTCGAGCAGCTGCTCGCGGCCTACCGCCAGGGCCTCATCCCCGAGCGCGCCTAGCCTGCGCGCCGCGGTGACGCGCCGCCGTCTGCGGCCGGCGCCGCGGCCGGCATGGCGGGGGAGGGCGCGTCGAGCGGCGTCATGTCCAGCCGGAGCGTCTGCTCGACCACCTTCTTGAGGTCCTCGTCGCTGATGCGCGGATTCACCT
>CANSQW010000031.1 GCA_947649215.1 uncultured bacterium
CCTGAGCGAGGCCGAGGCGCTCAAGACGTTCAACATGGGCTTGGGCCTGGTGCTCATCGTGGATCCGGCTCGCGCTGACGAGGTGTGCGACGCGCTGGCCGCCGCTGGCGAGACGCCGTACCGCGTGGGCGCCATCGCGGCGGGATCCGGCGTCGTCCGCTACGAGAACGAGGGGAGCCTCTATGGCGCCTAACCTGAAGATCGGCGTGCTGCTCTCGGGCAGCGGGACCAACCTCCAGGCCATCATCGACGCCGCGGCTGCGGGGCTGCCGGTGGACATCGTGGCGGCAGTGTCGTCTCGGCCTGACGCCTATGGCATCGAGCGCGCGCAGGCGGCGGGCATCCCCGTGACGGTGCTCAACCGCGACGCGTACGCCGATCCGGAGGCTGCCGACGCGCTCATCGCGCGCACGCTGCGTGACGCCGGCGCCGAGTACGTGGTGATGGCCGGCTACATGCGCAAGCTCACCCCGGTGATGCTCGACGCCTTCCCCGACCGTGTGCTTAACCTGCACCCGGCGCTGCTGCCCTCGTTCAAGGGCGCGCACGCCATCGCAGACGCCTACGAGGCGGGCGTCAAGGTGACCGGCGTTACCGTGCACCTGGCCAACGAGGACTACGACAAGGGGCCCATCGTGGCCCAGGAGCCGGTGCGCGTGGAGGAGGGCTGGTCGCTCGACGATCTGGAGGCCGCCATTCACGAGGTGGAGCACCGCCTGTATCCCGAGGTGCTGCGCGTCATCGCCGAGGGCCGCATGACCCTGCGGGGCGATCGTACGGTGCATATCGCAGGCTAGACGCGTCGCCAGCGCTTGAAACCAGGCGATGAAGGCCGTATAATGCGGATAAGCGGTTGCCCGTTGCCTCGGGCGGCTGCTTCACATTACCGTGACTAATGTGATGAAGAGCCGCTCTTTAGCTAAGGGGCGGCTTTTTCATTGGCGATAACGCAAGACCAATTCAATCACCGCAACGATCACCAGACAAAAGGCTAAGAGCTCCGTCCACGTAACCATACTGCCTCCTTTGTAAACGCCAGGATGCAGCACCGCCTATCCGCGCGCGCATGCTAGCACCTTGCTCGGAGAAAGCGGAGGAGGCGTCGGGCCAGCGGTCGGTCGGAGGTCGTGCTCGTTTATTCTCGTTGCGCTATAATACCGACGATGGTTTCCGAGGGCGCGTGGGCGCCGGATGGGAGTACGAGATGAACAGGGCGACGCTCGAGCGCATCATCGACGACCTGGAGGCCGGACGCGCGCCGGCGCTTACGACGGCGGACTTCCCGGCGTTCTCGGCGGAGGTGACGGCGAGCAACCCGCACGGGGGGCCGGAGGCTCTCGACGCCATCGCAGCCAGCCTGACGGCGGCTGACGCGCCCACCTTCCGACGGGCGCTGCGCGCGCTCGACGAGGGCGACCTGGCGTGGCTCGGCTTCAAGGTGGTGTACGACCCGGCTGCGGCGGTGGGCAACGTCGACAACGAGGTGACCAAGAAGTACGGCGAGCAGGGGTCGGCCGATGGCGAGCCTCTCGTGTTCTTCTGCAACGACGCCAAGGAGATCGTCTCCTCGCGCGAGCCGTCGGCCCGCGACGTGTTCCAGATGAAGGACGTGACACGGGGCCCGTCGATGCACAACGAGCAGTTCGACGGCCTTACCTGGGTGAGCGTGCCGCTGTTCGACCGGGTGCGCGTGGTGCTGCTGGGCGCGTCCGATGCCGCGGCCGAGGTGGCGGCGCTCGCCGACCACGTGGGCTTTCGCGTCGTGGCGGTGGACTACGACCCCGCCTATCTCAACGAGGAGCGCTTTCCCACGGCCGAGCGCGTCCTGCTCCATGGCGGCAACTTCGACGAGCTGGCCAACCTGCCTGGCGATGCGGGCGACTACGTGTGCGTGCTCACGCGCGGGCACATGTTCGACCCCGAGGGCTGCGTGTGGGCCGTGCAGGCCGGCGCGCGCTACATCGGCATGATGGGCTGCGCGGGCAAGAACTCCACCGTACACGACCTGGTGATCGACGCGGGCCTCACCGAGGAGGACTGGGAGCGCGTCAAGCGGCCCATCGGCTTGAAGTTCGGTGCCAAGACGCCGGCGGAGCTGGCTATCGCCATCGTCGCCGAGCTGGTGGACGTGCGCTATCGCGACCGCTACTCCGCGGAGGCGCGTGCTCGCCACGAGGCCAGCCTCGGACGCTAGGGCGCGTGGCGCCGGGCGTCCGACGGCGGCGCCGGCAACACATGGGAGCCGCGGCCCGGCCGGGTCGCGGCTCCCTTTTGCCTTCGGGGCCGGCCGGGGCTAGGCGCCACGGCCACCTTTCTCGCCGAAAATGGCACGGATCGTCAGTTCGGTACGGTCGGGGCGAGCGCGGTGCTGACGGGCGATCTTCCCGACCTGGGGTTTTGCCCATGAGGGGCCTGCCGAGTCGCGTTTCGGCCGCCCGAGAGGCCCCTCGCACCGTACCGAACTGACGATTAGTGCCAGAAACGCGCCGTTTTCTGGCGGTGGCGGCCCGCGCGTCGTCTCCGAGGAGGCCCGCGCGGGCCGCCGGCTTTCTAGCGAACCTTGATGAAGGCCATGGCCACCAGCGCGACCAGGGCCAGGGGCACGCAGAGCACGAGCGAGGACATGAGCCAGCCCATATCCATCATCATGGCACCGAACAGGGGCGATCCGATGGTGGGCGCCAGGTTCTGCGAGATCTGCATCACGGACATGCCCATGGCCACGGCGAGCGCCCCGCCGCCGCGCTTCTCCATGATCTCCGGCGTCATGGGGCGCGTGCCGGAGGCGACGAGGCCGCCCATGCAGCCGAAGATGATCACCGATGCCCACACGAGCCCGATACTGCCCATGAAGGCGATGGCCAGCGTGGCAGCGCACAGCCCGAACGCCACCATGACGAAGGGCTTGCGATGCCCCAGCTTGTCGTAGATGACGCCCATGATGGGCATGATGGCGATGGTGAGGATGGGCATGATCGAGGTGATCTGGCCGGCCTGCGCGTTGCTCAGGCCCATGCCCTGCTGCAGGTACATGGGGTAGTAGCTCATGAACACGCCGTTGCAGATGAAGTTGAAGCAGAAGAACGCGATGCACAGCAGCCAGATCTCCTTGTTGCGCAGGTAGCCCAGCCCGCGCATGAAGAAGCCCTTCTGGGCCTCGACGCTCTGCTCGGGCGTCTCGGCGCCGGCATGGGCGGGCGCCCGGAACAGCGCCATCACCAGCACGAACACCACGACAGCGCAGATGACGCACATCCACCAGGCTCCTCGCCAGCCAAAGGCGTCGGCTACCGGCGGCACGATGAGCATAGACACCGTGGAGCCGAGCGGCATCCACGTGCACCAGATGGCCAAGGGCAGGCCGCGGCTGCCCTCGGGGAACCACATCGAGATGGCCGTCGGCGCAGCCACGCCGATGAAGGCGATGCCGCAGCCCTCGATGGCGCGGCTCGCGAACAGCACAGCGGCCGAGTCGGTCACGGCGCCCAGGAGCGATCCGGCTCCGATGCAGGCGACCGATACGAGGATGGCCGTCTTCTCGCCCATCCTCCCGCACATCCAGGCTGCGGGAATGGCCAGCAGCACGCCGCATACCGTGAGCGACGACATGAGCCAGCCGAATGACGCCGGGTCGAGGCTGAACGCCGCCATGAGCGGCTCGGACAGCGTGGTCACCTTGAACTGCGCCATGGGCGCGATGAAGCTCGCCAGGAACACGATCAGAAGAATGAGCCACGCGTAGGGCGAGGCCTTCTCCCGGGTCTTCTTCCCCTCTTCCATGAAACCCTCCTTACTCGAGACGGTTCGGCGCCATGCTGCGCCGGCAGTCTCAAGCTATCGTGCGGAAGGGCGTCTGTCTGTCCCACCCAAGCGGCGATTTTTCATCCGGCCTTGTCCTATCAACAGTAGTATGATCGGCGCTGAACTGGTGATATGCGGCAAGGGGGGGGGTGGAACTTTCGTGCGCCCTCGGCTTCGCCGTCCCGCTTGAGGGCTGGCCGCAGGGCGCGTGCTAACCGTTCAGCAGCGTGCGTTCGACGGCCTCCACGCGGTCGAGCAGCTCCTGGTGCGTTCCTACGTCGAGCTTGCGATAGATGCGGTACTTGTGGGTCTTGGCAGTGTTGCCCGAGATGCACAGCGTGTTGCTGATGTACTCCACGTTGCGCCCGTGGGCCAGAAGCGCGAAGATCTCGCGCTCCCGTGGCGAGAGCCGACTTTCCTCGGCGATGGTCGCGCAGGCCTGCTCCCAGCTGTTGCCGCTGCGATCGGAGGGCGCAGGCTTGGGCTCGGCGGGGGCGAGCATATCCGTCTCGAAGGTGGGGTCGGAGGCGTAGGGCGCGATGGACAGCACGATGATGTAGGCGACGATCCACCCGAAGAACAGCACGAAGGGGTTGTTGAGATCGCCGCCGGCCAGGGCGAAGACGCAGGCCACGGCCCATCCAGCGGCCATGCCGATGGCGGGGGAGAGCAGGCCGATGGCGAAATGGAGCCTCGGGTTGACGTGCAGGAGGCGGGTGAGTCCGATGAGGTAGCTCCAGTGGAAGGCGGCGTAGGCGAAGAACTGAGCCGCGCAGAGGCAGGCGGGCACGGCCTTCCAGTCATCCGGCAGGAACGACACGGCGAAGAAGCCGGTGGCCGTGAGGGGAAAGTAGCAGCGCTCGATGAACGAGTTGACCATCCGGCCGCTGTCCAGCAGGACGAGGGCCAAGATGGCCGCGCCGCCGAGCAGGCTGGCCGTCGCCATGATGCCGAGCGCCTCCGCCATGCCGAAGCGGGCGATGCAGTAGCAGATGAGCATCCCGAAGGTGGCGCCGATGACCAGGGGCGAGAGCGCCTTGAGCGAGGCGAGCGGTCGGAGGCTGCCGGCGGGCTTGTCGTAGAGGGGCTGGTCTCGCTCGAGGCTGCCGACGCGGCTTGCGATCAGGAGGACGAGGGCGCAGGCCAGGTAGAGGGCGGGCAGCGCCGACCGCAGGGGGTCGGGGGCGAACAGCGCGAGCGCCCCCAGCAGCGCGGCGCCGATGAACGCGCCCGCCACCAGCAGCGGGGCGGTGCGCTGGCTCTCCAGCTGCGCGGCCGCGTAGGCTTGCACGGCGCCCACCAGGGGAAACAGCGCTGCCTGGCCGACGCCCCACAGCGCCCAGGCGCCCGCCTGGAGCCCCAGCCCCGCCTGAACGCCCAGCGCCGAGAGGAACATGGCCGCCAAAAGCGGCAGGCTGAGCGCTGCGCCCGCCACGAGCCCAACTGTCGCGCGCCGCCCTCCGACGAGTCGGCTGGTGGCGGCGACGATGCCCTGCGTGCCGGCGAAGGAGGCTAGGCCGCACCAGGCCGGCAGCAACGTGAGGGTGGCTCCCTGGGCGGCTTGGGTCGCCACGGGGAACACGACGCAGGTGATGAGGAAGCTCCAATACGCCACGTAGGCGAGGCTTGCGACGACCGCGTCGGTGAGGGCCGACTCCGCGCCCTGTCGGACTTGCGCCTCGGTGGCGCCAGCGGTCGTATCCTGGCCGAAATCCCCCTGCATGCGGCTCATAGCTCCCCCCTCATACTACTTCCGGTATGACACGAATCGAGCGATTTGCGAGTACCGGGCGACTGGCAGCACGCCAGGCGCGCCCTATGGTTATGCCCACGGGGGCGAGCAGGCGGCGTCGGGGCCTTCCCCAAGACATTCCGGCGTCCTGCCTGGTAGCGGATACCAGATTCTAGCACGCTCGCCTCCTACTTCGTCCGCAGAGAAGGAAAGGGGTAACCATGGGGGATCCGAGGAGCTTCCAAGACCCGAGCGACGTCGAGCGCTTCACGTCATGCACCACGGCAGGGCCGATGTTCGTCGATGTGAAGGACGGCAAGATCGTCCGCGTGGATCCGATCTCGTTCGATCCAGAGGAGGTTGATTCCTGGCAGGTGGACGTCAACGGCAAGACCTACCGCCCGCCGCTGACGCTGCCGCTTCTGCCGTGGGGCCAGGCCTACAAGGCCATGCAGTCCACCGAGACGCGCGTCAAGTACCCGCTCAAGCGCCGCGACTGGGATCCGGACGGCGAGCGCAACCCGCAGAACCGCGGCATCACCGGCTACGAGCGCATCAGCTGGGATGAGGCCTACGAGCTCATCGTGCGCGAGATGAACCGCGTGCGCGCCACCCGGGGGCCGTCGGGCATCGGCTACTGCGACTCCGCCCACACCGAGTGGGGAAGCCTTCACTTCGTGTTCTCCGACGTTTACCGGTTCTGGCACATGGTGGGCGGCACCTTCATCGAGTTCACGCCCAACAGCTGGGAGGGCTGGGCCTGCGGCGCGCCGTTCCTCTGGGGCGACTGGCAGGGCCATGGGCTGCCCGCCGCGCCCGACTCGCTGCAGGACATCTCGCGTGAGAGCGAGCTCATCATCCTGTGGGGCAACGACCCGCTCATGCACAGCATCTACAGCGGCATCGACACGGCGCGCATCTGGCAGTACTGGCGCGACCTGGGCAAGAAGATCGTCGTGGTGGAGCCCTTCCTCAACGAGACGGGCCTCAACTACGCCGACAAGTGGATTCGCATCTATCCCGGCACCGACGGCGCCATGGCTGCCGCCATCGCCTACACCTGGATTACCGAGGGTCTCTACGACCAGGACTACCTGGATACCCACGCCGTCGGCTTCGATGACGAGCACTTGCCCGAGGGCATCCCGGCGGGCTCGTCGTTCAAGGCCTACATCCTGGGCGAGGGCGAGGACGGCACGCCTAAGACTCCCGAGTGGGCGTCGGAGATCTGCGGCGTGGAGCCTCGCGTCATCCGCGCGCTCGCCCGTCAGTGGGGAACGCGGCCCACGTCTCTGTGGTGCATGCAGGGCGGTGCCTGCCGCCGTGAGTTCGCCCACGAGTTCACCCGCATGATGGGCACGCTCCAGATCATGCAGGGCCTCGGCAAGCCGGGCGTGGGCGTCCAGGGCACGTGCCTGTCCATCTCCGGCCCCTACGACGCCAAGAACCAGGTAGGCCCCACCGGCTACGCCGACGGCGGCATGAACGTGGTCATGGAGCGCTACTACCCCAACCCCATCCCGCAGAAGATCACCTTTCAGAAGTTCTACGACTGCATCAACGACGCGCCGCAGCACTGGCAGGGCGGTCACCAGGACAACTTCAGCGCCGACATGTTCCTCGAGCAGATGGACTACCCCATGGCCGGCTGCGCCGAGGTGGAGTTCGTGTGGCTGCACGGCTCGACGCTCACCAACCCGCCCAACTACCAGCACCATCTGGAAACCTATCGCAGCCCCAACATCACGACCTTCGTGGTGACGGCTCCCTGGTTTGACCGCGACTGCCGCTATGCCGACATCGTGCTGCCCATCACCACCGTCTTCGAGCGCCAGGACATCACCGAGCCGGCATCGGTGGGCCAGTACATCCCGCCGTCCTACGTGGGCCTGCGCAATGCCATCTTCACGCAGAAGTGCGTCGAGCCGGCGGGCGAGAGCAAGACCGACCTGCAGGTGTACACCGAGCTGGCCGAGCGCCTGGGCTATGGCGAGTACTACATCGAGGGCAACACCGAGGAGACGCTGCTGCGCAAGATGTACGAGCGCACCTCCATCCCGCTGACCTACGACGAGTTCAAGGAGAAGGGCTACTACGTGTGGCCCCAGCCCAAGGATTACGTGGAGTGCAAGCAGTTCCAGCGCTTCTACGAGGATCCGGAGGGCAACCCGCTCGACACGCCGTCGGGCAAGGCGGAGATCTTCAGCAAGCGCCTCTACGACCATTACGGCAACCATCCGGAGATCCCGCCGGTGCCCCACTTCATCCCTGAGCGCGAGGGCCACCTGTCCGCCGAGCTCAAGGAGAAGTACCCGCTGCAGATGCTCATGGCGCACCCGAAGTATCGCTTCCACGGCAAGTACAACGACATCGAGTGGCTGCGCGAGAACTACAAGGTGTTCGGGCCGGACGGCTACGGCTACGAGCCCTGCTGGATGAACCCCGTCGACGCGGAGGCGCGCGGGCTGGTTGACGGCGACATCGTCATCTGCCGCAACGACCGCGGTCGCGTGATGGCCGGCGTGCGCGTGACCAAGCGCCTTATCCCCGGCGTGGCGTGGCTGAGCTACGGCGCGTGGCAGGATCCGCTGTCGGAGGACGTGCATTCCATCGACCGCGGCGGCGACGGCAACGTGCTGGCCAACAACGCTCCCATGTCGGTTCACCACGTGGGCGGCGCGTTCAATTCCGTGCTGTTCGAGGTGGAGAAGGCCGACCTTGACGCCCTGGAGGCCGCGTATCCCGAGGGATTCGCCGGCAAGTACCGCACCTGGAACCGAGAGGGGTAGGACATGAAGACGCTGCTCATCAACGCTGGCAAGTGCATCGACTGCCGCAACTGCCAGACCGCCTGCAAAGACGAGTTCTGCGACAACGACTGGAGTCCGCTGGCGGCGCCTCAGGGTCCGCGCCAGTATTGGATCCGCATCGTGAACGAGGAGGCCGGCGACGGCGATAGGGTGCGCATGCAGCGCGTGCCGCTTGTGTGCCAGCAGTGCGCCGACGCGCCCTGCCTGGCCGCTGCCGCCGACGGCGCCGCCTATCGCCGCGCCGACGGCGTGGTGATCTTCGACCCGGAGAAGGCCCAGGGCCAGCGCGCCATCATGGATGCGTGCCCCTATGGCGCGGTGTACTGGAACGAGGCGCGGAACATTCCGCAGAAGTGCACCCTGTGCGCTCATCTTCTGGATGCCGGCCGCCAGCCGCGCTGCGTGACCGCCTGTCCGACCGACGCGCTGCGCCTGGTGGATGCGGCCGACTACGCCGATGACGCGCTGCTGCCCCAGCCTATCGAACGGCTGCGCCCCGAGCTGGGCACCGGCCCGCGCGTGCTCTACCAGGATCTGCCGCGACCCTTCATCGCCGGCGAGACGTGCACCGGTGATGGCGCCGCGGTGCTGCCGGGCGTGAAGGTGACGGCGACGCACCAGGTGCTGGGCCGGGTCTACGAGGCCGTGACTGACGAGTTCGGCGACTTCTCGTTGGACGGTGTGGAGCCTGGCTACTACGCCATCGCCTTCGAGGGCGCGGGCCTCACCCGCAAGACGCTGTCCAACATGGATGCGCGCGAGGCCCTCAACGTAGGATCCGTGCGGCTCTACCCCCTGGCTTAGCGTCCCTCTGCTTTTGCGGCCGCGTGCCGCCCCGACTCACTCTCGAAAGGAGACCGACCATGTGCTTCAGACCCCCTACCGCCGAGATGGCAAGCCCCGTCTGCCCGAAGTGCGGCCATGAGAACTTCATCGGCGTGATGGCCTGCGCCAAGTGCGGCGAGCCCCTGGGCGCTGGCCCCGTGGGCACCGCCTCGGCCGCCAGCCGCGACTGGACGCCGGGCCTCGAGTTCCAGCAGAACGCCGCGCCCACCGGCGCCGCTGGCGGTCCGGCCATCCC